>CAXUEG010000035.1:0-467 GCA_964249935.1 uncultured Terriglobus sp. | reverse complement strand
CTTCATGAAGGTCTGGCCGGTCTTGCCGTCCTTGCCGGCGACGGGTACGTTGCGTTCCTCCGCCATGCGGGTCAGGGCGGGGATGTCGGCCGCCAGGCTGGGTGTGAAGTTGCCGTACGGCACGCCCTCGGCGATGGCGGCGTTTGCGTCGGCAACGAGCTGGTCGAGATAGGTGTCGTATGCCTTCTTCGGGTCACCGACAATCGGAAACGCAGTGTTGTCCAGAATCGCGTAGCCGGCGAGCAGCAGCAGTTGGTACTCATACAGGCGCGTGAAGGTCTGGTCGGAACCTGTAACCTGCCCGGCCTGCGACGCGTTCGCGTAGTCCAGCGGATATGCGTACAGGATCGTCGGGACGCGGGTACCCTCCTGGTAGCCGGGCGGCGTGTACAGCGTGAATGACAGGTCCAACCCGTCGGCCCGCTTGTATTTGACCAGGCGCTTCTTGATCGCGCGCACCTCCGGTG
>CAXUEG010000034.1:11877-18231 GCA_964249935.1 uncultured Terriglobus sp. | reverse complement strand
GAGCCGGCGGCTAATCTCATTACCCGCCTCCTCCTCCAGCAGGCCGGTCAGGTGCCCATTGGCATCGCGATCATAGTGGCCGCCCTCGGGATCTTTCACAGCGTCGGTCAGGCCCACCGCAGCGAGCCCCCGGCTGTTCAGCACCTTGCCGTGCCCCCACCAGGACCCCACCTCAACCGGATGGTCGCCTGCCGCCTCGTCCATGGCGCGGCGGGCCTCCTCTGGGTGCCGGATCACGTTGGCACCCACCGATCCCTGGATCCACTGTCCTGGAGACGCCTTCTCTGCAGCCTCCTTCACGGCGGCAGCCAGTTCGGCGATGGACGGATCGGGGCCGGGGCCGAACCGGCTGTTCACCGACGGAAAGTGAAGCTGCAGACCGAATGGCGCTCCACCCACATGATCGTGGGTATCGTTGATGCCCGGCATTGCCATGCGGCCCTGCAGGTCGATCCGCACAGTGTGCGCATCGGCCGTTGCGAGCATGGCCGCTGTGGAACCGGTCGCAACAACGCGGTCCCCTCGAATCGCGATCGCTGCCACCCAGGGGATTGCGGCATCGGCGGTGAAAATATGGCCGTGACTCAGGATGAGGTCCGGCGCGGTACTGCGTTGTTGCGCATGCATTCCAGGGCAAACACAACCGGCAACCAACACCAACGGCGCAAATACGGGTCGCATGCAGCGGCACCTCGTCTGTGAAAGTATCTGGTTCTCTTACGGTGCAACTATTCACCCGCCCGGCAACGCTGTAAAGCAAAAATCACCCGAGGAAACCGCTACGCTGGCGTAACACGACGCCCGAAACTCTTTTCTTCTTCACTACAGAAGAACTTCGCGCGCCGCGCCGTGTCTCTACAGTCACCGCACTACAACCGTCAGGCAGCCATCCAGGGGTTCAGAGAGCCGTACACGATGAACTCCGAAGCGAGAACAGAGCGTTTGTCACACACCGCCGTGCTTCATGCGCGAAAGCCCTTGCTGTGGTGTGGCGGCGCAGCCGCGGTGCTGCTGCTGATCTTGCTGATTGCGGGCGTTTTGGCAGCGCGACGGGTTTCATCCATCGTCCGTGCCCGCCTGCTGCAAACCTTTCAGGAGCGGTTTCATTCGCCCGCATCCATCGACGACATTCAGGTGCATTACACCGGCGAGGTGGAGGTGGAGGGCCGCGGTCTGCGGGTGCAGAGCGTTCTCACGGGTGTGCCCGGTGATCCGGCGCACCCGATGCTGCAGGTACAGAAATTTCAGTTTCATATGAGCGTGTTTGCGGCGCTTAGCCATTCCCCGCGCATTCACCATGTGCGCATCCGTGGCGTGCAACTGGAGCTGCCGTTTGAAGCTGCGCAGGGAGTTCACGGACCCGAACCGGATCGCGAGGTCGATCTGGACTATGCCGAGGTGGACGATGCGCATATCCGCTTTGCCGCGAGCGCGCCCGATCGTGCGCCTCTGCTGTTCGACCTGCCGCACCTTGTGTTCCGCGGTGTCAGCCGGTCCAAGCCGATCAGCTTTCACGCCGTGGTCGACAACGGAGCGCCGATCGGCATTACGGAAACGGATGGAACGATTGGGCCCTGGAACTTCGATGACCCTCGCCTCACGCCATTGCAAGGCAGCTTCACCTTCAGGGACAAGGACGTGAGCGGCGTGCGCGGTCTGCGTGGCAGGCTGACGCTGGACGGCAGATACCGGGGTACGGTCGGGAGCATGCACGCCGAGGGCACGACGGACGATCCTGGTTTTGCGCTCGATGTGAGCAGCCACCCCGTGGATCTGCGCACCAGGTTCGCGATAACCCTGCAGTCGGCGCAAAGCACGGTGGTGCTGGAACGGGTGGAGGGTTCGTTCGGCAAGACCGCTTTTGTCTGCCGGGGTCTGGCTGTAAAGGATCGCGCGGCGCAAAGCTTCCGCCTGGATGTTCGACTTGATGCTCAGGAGGCTCGGGTCGAAGATGCGCTGGCGCTGGGCACGCGCACTGTGCCGCCGGTGATGCGCGGCGCCCTGTCACTGACTGGCCGATTGCAGATGCGCGCGGGACCGGAAAGTGTCACACACAAGCTTTTGCTCAGCGATGCCAGCTTCACCGTGGGCGGAGCCAGCTTCAACAATGCCGGCATGCAGCAGACCTTTGACGAGCTTGCCGAGCGCGCGCAAGGCGACCCAAAGGACGCCACCGCGAACCGCGCGGCCCATGTTACGGCAGCGGTCCACGGCACGGTGAGCTTGCGCGAGGCCGTGCTGCGGTTTCCTGAGGTACAAGTCATCGCGCCGGGGTCGCAAGCGGCTCTGCGTGGCAGCTACTCGCTGGACGGAACGCAATTCCTGTTCGACGGTACCGTGCACACCGAAGCCCGGCTGTCAGACATGACGAAGGGTGTGAAGCGCGTACTGCTCAAGCCGTTTGACCGGATGTTCGAGCATGGCGATTCCGATTCGGGCGGGGCTACGCTGCCGCTCCATATCCACGGCGTGGGAGACGTGCCTCACCTGGATACGCGAATTGCCGGCATCAAGATGAAGGCACCCGGAACGGAATAGCCGGCGGTAACTGCCAGATGCTGCGATGTCACGTCAGTGGCTAGGCGGCAGCCGGCTCAGGCTGCCAATGCAGCGCTTCCGCGATCTGTTGTGCAAGCGTCATGGGATTGAACGGCTTGAACAGCACTGCTGCAACGCCCAGATTGGCGAAACGGCGCTGATCGATGCCTTGTACCTTTGCGGTGAGCAGCAACACCGGGATGTGCGCGATCGCGGGTGTTTCTTTCATTTCGCGAAACGTGGTCGGGCCGTCCTTGCCTGGCATCATCACGTCCATCAGGATGGCTTCCGGCTGTTCGGCGACCGCCTTCGCGATGCCTGCCACGCCCGAGGATGCTGTGCTGACGCGCCACCCCGCGGTTGCTTCCAGGGTGAGTGCGGCGACTTCTCGAATATCGTCTTCGTCATCGATGATCAGTATGTGTCGGGACATGGATGCTCTGGGAAAAAGGGTAGAGGGTGTGCAATCTTGTCTCCGATACCACCTTCGGGGTAGCGGCTGCTGCGTTGGTTGCACTGCTCCCATTGTGAAACGAAATTGGATTTTAAGCACTGACTAAGTTGGCGCATTTTGACTGCTGAAAGCGGAAACGCGCCCACAGCAGGGCGCGTTGCAGGTTTCAGAGCAGGAGGTTTTGCGCTCAAGCGGCGACGGCCTGCTGCAGCACCTGGGCCAAGTGTTTGCCACGGCGCGCCGTGGCAGCCCCCTTGTGGTAAGCGTAGCCGGCGATCAGCGGAAAGGCGATGGTGGCTTCGGAGTACACCATCTGCTCGTAGTTCAGGTCGACCTTGCCCCAGCTGGATGCCTCTTTCAACGTGGATCCGGAGAGAGCGCCGTCGCGGGCGTCGGCGACCGTGACCTGGATGGCGTATTTGTGCATCGACGCCTCCACACCCAGGATATCTGCGGCGACGACGATGTCCTGCGCGAAGTTCTTGGGTACACCGCCGCCGATCATCAGCAGGCCGGTGGTTGGGTTCTGAATCTTCAACTGAGTCAGCTCGTAGAAGTCCTTGCCGGAGTCGATGGAGCACATCTTCTTGCCTTGGCGCGCGTGCTGGTGCGCCACAATGCCGAAGCCGAAGGAGCAATCGGAGAACGCGGGAACGAAAATCGGCACGTTCAGCTCATACGCGGCCAACGTGATCGAGTCCGCATTGCCATGCTGCGGCGTCCGGGCGTTCTCTTTCAGGTAGCGGCCCATCTCGCGAATAAACTCACGCGAAGAGTAAGCGCCCGGGTCCATGCGGTTGATGATCTTCTCGGTCGTCTCGTCGCAGATGCGCAGCTCTTCTTCGTCGATGAAAGTGTCGTAGATGCGGTCGATCATCATCTCGCGCAGTTCCGCATCGCGCGCGCCGTACTTGTACTCTTCGCCGGCGACGTAGTGCTTGAAGCCGAGCGCTTCAAAGAAGTCCTGGTCGACGATGTTCGCGCCGGTGGAAACGATAGCGTCGACCATGTGGTTGCGAAGTAGGTCGACGATGACGTTCTTCAAGCCGGCGGAGATGAGCGAACCAGCCAAGCACAGGATCACGCCGCACTCCGTGTCGCGCAGCATCATGTCATAGATCGTGGCGGCGCGCGCCAGATCGCGCGAGGAATACGCCATGTGACGCATGGCATCGACCAGCGGGACGACGTTGTAGTCTTTGATCTCGATGTGCTGGATGGGTTGCTGGAGGAGTTCCTGTTTGGTGGGCATATCTCTCACCAGCTTATCGCGTCCTGGCTAGCAGAGACGCGGGTTTGTGTGAAGATTCGCAGACGGGAAGCGCGCGTGCGCTGCGCTGGTGGCACAACGCGCGAGCTCCGTTGAGACGCGCCAGACGTCTTGCTTCAGCGACAAGCACCGCCTATGAACGCAAACGGCAGCGCGCCAGCGTTGCCGTTTGCGATTGAGACCAGCGACTTACAACGCGTTGCGCGCGATCAGCGCCTTGTACCAGAGCGCGCTCTGCTTCGGTGTTCGCTTCTGGGTGGCGTAGTCGACATAAGTGATGCCGAAGCGCTGGCCGTAGCCCTCGGCCCACTCGAAGTTATCGAGCAGACTCCAAAGGAAGTAACCCTTGACCGGCGCGCCTTCGCTGATCGCGCGCTGCAAATTGGTCAGGTAGTTTCGCAGGTACTTGAGACGATCGGTGTCGTAGATGTTTCCTTGGGACGCGACCTCATCGCTCGAGTTTGTTCAGTTTTGCTTTATGTAGATCGCTTTGATCTTCGACTCGTCGGCAGCAATCTTTGGCGCCCAGTAGAGTGCCTCCGGCGCCACCTTCAGCCATGTGCTCGGCCCATGCGGGTGCGAGGCGGCAAACGGCACGGCGATGTAGCCGCGCTCGTTGTTGGCAGCACTGATGTAGTGCGCTGTGTAGTTGTTGAAACCGACAAAGTCCAGAGGCGAGCCGATCGCTTTCATCTCGGCATCGGTGAACTTCGGTGCATCGGCGCCGAGCGTCTTCAGATACAGGTCCGTGTAGCGCCCGGTCATGATCGGGTTTATGATGTCGGCATTCTCTTCGACCATGGCGATGCGCGTCGCGGCAATGTTCTCGGGCGTGTCGACCAGCGGCGTGCAGGCGGGAAAATCCTCGGCCAGGCCCACCCGCGTGCCTGGCTTTGCATGCGCTCGAATCGCCTGCACCGCGAGTCCGTGTCCCAGGACCGCATGGTGGCAGAGTTGTGCTACCGCGCCAGGCGCAAGCTTCAGCCCGGGCGCATGTTCGCCGCTGCGATTGCCGTTGTAGACGAAGGTGTCGATCTCATTCATCGTCATGAATTGCGGAATGCGGTCCGAGATCTGACCAGCCATGTAGCCGGCGTATTCTGCAAAGGCTGTCGCGGTGTCCTTGTTCTGCCATCCGCCCTTGTCCTGCAGCTCCTGCGGCAGGTCCCAGTGATAAAGGGTGCAGAAGGGCTGGACGCCTGCTGCCAGCAGGGCGTCAACCAGCTTCTTATAGTGATCCACGCCTTTCTGGTTCGGCTTGCCGCGGCCGCCGTTTGGGAAGATCCGCGACCAGGCCACGGAGAAGCGACAGCCCTTCAGGCCATAGTCCTTCATCAGCGCAATGTCTTCGGGGTAGCGGTGGTAGCTGTCGTCCGCCACGTCGCCGGTGTCGCCGTTGTGGGTCTTGCCGGGCGTGTGCGAAAACGTGTCCCAGATGGTCTTGCCGCGGCCGTCCTCGTTCACCGCGCCTTCCACCTGGTAGCTCGCCGTAGCCGAACCCCAGACGAAATCCGGAGGGAAGGACCGGCTGCCGGCCGCCATTCCCGGGCTGCCCTGCGCGGCAGCGTCACTGGGCGAAGCCATGGCAGCCGCGGCCGCGGACGGAAGTGCCGCCGCTCCGGCGGCGAGTTTGGCAAACGAACGGCGAGAGAACGGCTGTTTCATAAAGGCCTCATGGCGCTGAATGCGGAACGCTGCTGATGGTAACGGGTCCGCAGCGCTTCTCACAAACGGAGCTCCGAGCGTTTTGATGTGCTCATCGTCTCCTCCACAGACGGTGACCCATGTTGAAGCAGGTGATCGCGAGCGTCGTCAGCGTGAGCTTGCCTTCGATCCAGCTCGCGTTGTGCCGGCAGGCCAAAGCAGGCCGCCGAGACACGCAAGCACACACGCGGTCCCGATCATGAAAGGGAGAACGGAGCCGACTCGTTTCGCTAGTGGATGGTTTTGCACGAAGAGCAGGGCTCCTTATCTCAGAAAGCTCTGGATGGCCTGATCCATCCTGGCTGGCTGATCGTAGAGGATGAAGTGGCGGGAATCATCTATGCGCTTCAGGGTGACGTGAGGCATGGTGCTGTACGAATTTGCGTAG
>CAXUEG010000034.1:0-11867 GCA_964249935.1 uncultured Terriglobus sp. | reverse complement strand
GCGTAGAGCTTTGCGATAGGGTGCTACTCGGGTTGGAAGATCTTCTCGATCGGTAAACCGAAGAGCTTGCTGATGCGAAATGCCAGCGGCAGCGATGGGTCGTAGCGGCCGGTTTCCAGAGCATTCACCGACTGGCGTGAGACTTCCAGTTGTTCGGCCAGATATGCCTGCGACCAGCCGTGATGTGCCCGCAATTCACGCAGGCGATTATTCATCTGCGGTTACCCGATTGCGAAATCTGTAGGTGAACTTTGCGACAAGCATGCTGATGCAGAAAGCGTAGAAGCTCGTGAAAGGAGGCACCGTTCCCTGCCAGTCGAAAATGCGAAGAAAGCCCGTGAACAGCTCCACGACAAGCATGGCGGCAATACCCCAGAGCAGGCACCGTATCACCAGATCGCGCTGAAATTCATCGCGCTCTTCGCGCAGATAACGTCCGACCACCAGAAGCAAGGAAAGCATCGGCAAGGCCGGAAGAGCTGCAACGGCGTAGAGCAGCACGCCACGTGGATGGGCCTGGTTGACGAACGTGAACGCGCCGAAGAACAACACGAAATACGCCGCGATGGCGATCCTTCCGCGTCGCATATAGCGCCTTTGCGCTGGGTTTTTCTTAGCCATGCTGAAGAACATGAGTACCTCCGGGCGATTCACGCGATCGCGTTCTGGATGACAAATTCACTTTACGTAAAGCAAACTTGTCTGTCAAGCACCCTTGTCAGAATCTGTCCGTGTGAAAACCTCAGGCTTCTGTCGCCTTGCTACGCTGGTGCAGACCGCCATGATCATCAACTTCTCGGAACGCGCGCACAACCACAACTGGGAGCTGGACCCGATCGTGCGCTCCTTGCTGGACACGGACTTTTATAAGCTGCTGATGTTGCAGTTCATCTGGAAGCACTTCCGTGCGACGGAGGTCTCCTTCGGCCTTCGCAACCGCAATGCGCGCATGCGGCTGGCCGACTCTATTCGCAGAGAAGAAGTGATGTCGCAGCTGGAGCATGTGAAACGGCTGCGATTCCGCAGGTCGGAGCTGATCTGGCTTGCGGGCAATACGTTCTACTCGACGCGCGGGATTTTTGAGCCGGCATTTCTGGAATGGCTGGAGCACGGTTTCACGCTCAGTGACTACGAGCTGCACGAGCGCGACGGCCAGTTCGAGCTCATCTTCAGCGGTCCATGGATGAATGTGACGATGTGGGAAATCTACGCGCTCAGCATCGTAAACGAGCTGAAGACCCGCGCCGCGCTGAAAGACATGAGCGAGTTCGAGCTTGACATCCTGTATGCACGCGCGAAGACGCGGCTCTGGTCGAAGATCATGCGTATGCAGAACGTGCCGGGCCTGGCGATTGCAGACTTCGGCACGCGGCGGCGGCACTCGTTTCTATGGCAGGAATATGTCGTCGAGGCGATGCACGCGGAGCTTGGCAACGCGTTCACCGGCACCAGCAACACTTTTCTCGCGTACAAGCACGACCTGGAAGCGATTGGCACCAACGCGCACGAGATTCCGATGGCGATGGCCGCGCTGACCGACAACGATGCGGACCTGAAACAAGCGCAGTACTGCATGCTGGAATTGTGGCAACAGACTTATGGCGGCGCGCTGTTGGTGATGCTGCCGGACACCTATGGAACCACGCAGTTCCTTGAGAACGCTCCCGACTGGGTGGCCGGTTGGACCGGTCAGCGGGTCGACTCCAAGGACCCGTTCGTCGCTGGCGACGAGTACATCCAATGGCTGGGACGGCGTGGAGTCGACCCCAGGGCGAAGCTGCTCATCGCGAGCGATGGCCTGGACGTGCAGGAGATTCTGAGTCTCCATGCTTACTTCGGGGGAACCATCCAGCCAGGTGTAAGCGCGCTGGACTTCCGCGATGCCAACGACTTTCACGA
The DNA here is from genome assembly GCA_964249935.1 of uncultured Terriglobus sp. GTDB lineage: Bacteria > Acidobacteriota > Terriglobia > Terriglobales > Acidobacteriaceae > Terriglobus. The sequence continues at coordinate 9,968 of CAXUEG010000034.1, read as the reverse complement.
CGAGCGCAAGTGGCGTCGCGAGCGGCGCATTCGCTTCTCCGCAGGCTGGGGCACGCTGCTGACCAACGACTTTCGCGAGTGCCATCCTCGGAACGAAGACGGCCTGGAGCCAATCAGCCTGGTGTGCAAGCTGCGCAGCGCGGGTGGCCGGCCGGCAGTCAAGCTGAGCGATAACTACTTGAAAGCCAGCGGCCCGCCGGAGCTCGTGGCCCATTATCGCGAGGTGTTCGGTCTGGCAGGCATGGCGAACCTGCCCGTTGTGGTTTAGCAGGAAGCGCGCCTGTGTCGCAGAAAGGGTGCCTGTGTAGCGGCTAGTGCGTTACAGGGCGCGAGTGAATCAGGGTCCTGTGACGTCGCATCATCACCACCAGCGCGCGCCGCAGATACCTTGCCGCAATGGGCATCAGGATGCCTGCTGCAATCGCCCAAACGATCAAGCCATGCCACTCCCACTGCCACATGGCATGCACCATGCGGACCGGGTGGTGACTCAGGTGCTTGATCTCCTTGGAGTCGAACGGCAGGTGACGGCTGTGAAACAGGTACACCCCCAGCTGCATGAACGGAACGAAGAGCAGCAGGTGAAGCGGCGCCACCACGTGCACACCGATCTGGGACGCAACCTGATTCAGGCCCAGCATCCAGGCGATCAGGACGACCAGCACGGTGGTGACACCGACCGTGGGATTGATGCCGATCGCCATGCCCAACGCGAGACTCCATGCAAGCCGGCGCGGCGTAACGCCGCCGCGCATCAGTCGCAGCAGCGGTCGCAGCACGTGGCAGCGGATGAATTCGCGGGTTCGCTCACCAATCAGCACGAGACGTTGGACGCCAAAGTGGGCCGAAGAGATAAGCCGCCGGCGCAGAATCGTGCCGATTTCCGGCTACGCCATGTGTAAGCGGCCTAAAGCAGCCCCCGACGGCGCAAATCGCCCAGAACGGCTTCCACGGACCAGTCCAGCGCCTCGCAGCCGTTCACGGTGAGCGCGGCGTTCGCCTGCGACGGCAGCACAAAGCGGTCGGCCATGGGCCGGGCGGTCGCGTGAAACTGTTCGCGTACGCTTTCCTCGGTACGGCCGCGCTCGCGCGTGTCGCGGTAGATGCGCCGTGTCAGGCAGACGTCATGCGAGCAGTCCACGTAGACGGTCAGCGTGTAGAGCGGCAGCAACTCCGGGTAGTGCAGCGCCAGGATGCCTTCCACGATCACGTAGCGCTGCGGCGTGACGCGATCCGTCTTGCCCGGCACGCGCGAATGCGTGCTGAAGTCATACACCGGCCGCTCGATTGGCTCGCCGCGGCTCAACCCCCGGACGTGTTCCAGGATCAGCTCGCTTTCCAGCGAATCCGGGTGATCGAAGTTGCGCTTGTGCCGGGTGTCCAGCGGAAACTGCGAGAGATCGCGGTAGTACAGGTCCAGCGGAAACAGGGTTGCAGTTAGCTCGTTGGCCAGCTCGCGCGCGAGTGTGGTCTTTCCCGAGCCTGAGCAGCCGCCAATGCCGATCACAGTGGGTTGTACTGTGCCGGCGAGCATCAGCTGTTCGGCGGCGGCATCGTTCATGCGGTCTGTTCCGCACCGCTGGTAAGCCCTTCAGGTGCTGCGATCATCCGGGGCACCAAAGCGGTCAGCAGAGCGCCAAATCGTTTCGCCGCCTGGACGCCGACCTCCATCACTTCTAGGTGGTTCAACGGCTCATCCGTCACCCCCGCGGCGGGGTTGGTCACCAGCGACAGGCCAAGCACTTCCAGGCCCATGTGCCTGGCTACGATTACCTCATGCACCGTCGACATGCCGACCAGGTCTGCGCCGAGCACGCGGAATGCGCGTATCTCCGCGGGTGTCTCATAGCTGGGGCCAAGCACTGCGAGGTAAACACCGGATTGCATGGTCCAGCCCTGCGCCGCGGCCTCCTGCACTGCCAGGCCGCGCAACCGGGGCGCATAGGCAGTGGTCATATCGAAAAAACGCAGACCAGTGTCCGGCAGCACACCGAATCGCGCTTCGTTGCGGCCAAGTGCCGCATTGGTGCCGGTCAAGTTGATGTGATCGCAAATGGCAACGATGGCGCCCGGCGAATAGTTGGTGTTGATGCCGCCGGCAGCGTTGGTCACGACCAGTTGCCGTACCCCGAACAGCCCGAGCACGCGCACCGGAAACGTGACCTCATCCATCCGGTAACCCTCGTAGGCGTGCACGCGACCCTGCATGACCGCGACCGAAACGCCGCGGATCGTGCCCAGAACCATGCGGCCGTGGTGGCCTTCCACGGTGGATCGCGGAAAGTGGGGAATGTCGGCGTAAGGAATGATGGTTGCATTTTCAACGGAGTCGGCGAACTCGCCCAAACCGGAGCCGAGGACAATGCCAAGCCGCGGGCGCAGTTGCGTTTGACCGGCCAGAAACTGTGCCGCCTGCTCGGCGTGCTCGAAAAGATCGCTCATAGACGGCTACAGCATACGTGAGCGCATGGGAGCGAGCGAGCAGGCAGGTTCACACGGTGTGTGTTTGCTCCGCGATAAGAACCGCGGCGGCGCTAACACAGGATAGCGGTGGGCGGATTGGCGCACATACGAGAAAGTAGGGAGGCCATCTCAGGGGGCAGAGATTACTCATGAATGTTGTAGCTATGGTCGTCGTTCTGTGCGGCGTTGTCGCCGTCGTCGGGGCACTTTTCTTCGCGGTCAGCTCTGGCCGCCGCATTCGCTTCGGCCTGCGAACAGAGGCTCCTGTGCTCAGTCCGGTGCGCCGGGTCATGCGCACGTCCAACGCGCGCGGAGAGGACTGAACCGGCCAGCAGTTCTAACGCTCTTTTGCGGCGATCGCGCTGGAGCCTAGCGCAGCAGCATGCTTACGATGCTGGCGCTCATCAGGTTTGCCATCGTGCCGGCCAGCATGGCACGCAGTCCAAGCCGGGCAAGCTCATTGCGCCGGCTCGGAATCAGCGCGCCGATACCGCCAATCTGCATGCCGACCGAGCCCAGGTTTGCAAACCCGCATAGCGCAAAGGTCGCAATCGCGAGCGTTCGCGTGCTGATCTGGTGCGCGTTCGCCAGCTGGCCAAGCTGCGTATACGCAATGAACTCGTTCAGCACCGCACGCGTTCCGATCAGGTTGCCGATCGTCGGCGCGTCCTGCCACGGGATCCCGATGAGCCATGCGATCGGCGCGCAGAAGAAGCCGAGAATGACATTCAACGAAGATGGAAACGCAATGGCATGGCCGGCAATCGCGTGGACGCCGATCAGGTTGTGAATGCCGAGCAGAATGCCGTTCAGCAGACCCACCAGCGCAAGAAAGCTGATCAGCATGATCGCCACATTGAACGCGAGCTGACCGCCATCGATGGTGCCGCGCGCAATGGAGCCGATCAGGTTTTCGCTGGAGTGCTCGCCCTCAGTCTCGATGTGCACGGTGCCGAGCGTCGCCGGCACCTCCGTCTCGGGCACCAGCATTTTTGCAATCAGAATGGTGCCTGGCGCGGTCATGATGACAGCGCTTAGCAGATCCTGCGCGCGAATCCCAAAGGAGATGTACGCCGCCATGATGCCGCCGGAGACGTGCGCCATGCCGCTGGTCATGATGGTCATCAGCTCGGAACGTGTCGCGCCATTCAGGAATGGCCGGATCGTGAGAGGCGCCTCCGTTTGCCCCATAAAGATTGAAGCCGCGACATTGGTCGACTCCGCGCCGCTGGTACCCATGGTGCGCTGCATGATCCACGCCACACCGCGGATCACCCACTGCATGATGCCCAGGTGGTACAGCACCGCAAACAGCGCTGACACAAAGATGATCGTAGGCAGCACGGCAAAGGCAAACACCTGCAGCGGGCTCTTCGGATCGCCCAGCTTGCCGAAGACCAGCGACGATCCGTCCACCGAATGCGCGAGCAGCGACGTAACCACCTCGGCAAACTTGTGCAGCGCGATCTGACCGTAGGGAAAGCGGATTACCAGAACGGCAAAGAACAGTTGCAGCCCGAGTCCCCATGCGACTGTGCGCCAGCGGATCGCACGCCGGTCGGTAGAAAGCGCATACGCAACGCCGAGCAGAACGACCAAGCCGAGCAGACCGGTATATCGGGCCAAGGGCGGCCCTCCTGTGAAGTGGCGATGTCACATGAGTGTAGCGGACGTGCGTGGCCGGACGGGACCGCTAAGATCCTGCGTGCCGGAAGTCGAAGCGCACCGAGTAACCCGCTCCGTACCCGTAATCCGTTGCCGCCGAGGAGAGTCCCCAAAACCCGTGGATGTCCACCTGCTGGTGTTGTGTGAGCTTATAGCTGCCGCCGGCCTGCAGATAATGTGCCGGGCTCCCACGCTGCGGAAGCTGCACCGCGTATTCCAGATACGCGTCGAACGGCTTGGTGATCTGGCAATCAAAAAAGTTGCTGAGCTGCGTTGTTGTGTTGCGCCGGCCGTTCTCTGTGGGCAAAGCGACAGAGACCATGCCGTTTGTTGTCCACTTGCTGCTTAGCATTCGTGTGTAGGCCAGCTGAAACGTGGGATCGTAGCCACCACTGGTCACGCCAAATTGGCCGGTGGGAATGCTCACGGCCACGATGGCGGCGAGCTTGAACGCGCTTGCGGCGACCAGCGCCTGTTTCAAACCGAAGCTCACGTCCGCAACGCCGCTGCCCACGCCAGTGCTGCCCGTGTACGCGTGATAGAACTGGGGCGCGTTCAGCCGGAGTTCGGTGCTGTTTGTCAGACCGAACCGAACCTCGGTTTCGGGCGCATCGAAGCCGTGCACGCGCTTCTCACTGGAGGCGAGCAGGCCCGTTTCGAACTGCAGGCTCCGGCAGGGCACCGTCGTGGAGATGTTGGTGAAGTTGTTGCGGTCTGTGGCGATGGTGCTGTCCGGTGCAGGTGCGTTGCAGCCCTGCAGTTGAGCGCCCGCACCGTGTGGCATGAGCATCATGCTGCCCAGCACAAACAACGTGATGATGCATTCACGTACGCTGAAGGGCACACGAGCGGCTCGCCGGTATATCGCACCTGGTTCTGGCCGCGATGCTGTATCAGCTGCATGGTTTGGCATGCAGCTGATGGGATGCGTGAAACGGGATTCGGAGCCTGCGGCAGTCGTTTGCGCGTCTATGATGACACCGGCGCGGCCGTGACGATCTCGCGCACAAGCGGCTTGCGCTGATAAGGCTCGTCGCTGATGTGCATCGTCTCGCGCAACATCTGCTCGGGCACATCGAGCAGCGTTGGATTCTCGCTGAAAAGCGTAACCAACGGCTGCCCTGTCTGGACAGCATCGCCCAGCTTGCGATGCATTTCGACGCCGGCATGCGCCGCGACCGGACCGCCCGGCATCTCGCGCCCGGCGCCGAGCCGCTGCACCGCCCAACCCACCTCGGTGCAGTTCATGCCGGTCAGTGTGCCGCTTCGGTTGGCCTTCAGAACGCGAGTTGCGGCGGGCCTATGCTGCGCGGCTGGATCATCGAAGACGCTCACGTCACCGCCGTGCAGGCGCACCATCTCCTGCCACTTCGCATACGCGCTGCCGTCCCGCAGCAGCTCTGCCGCGCGCCGCTTGCCCTCGTCCGCATCGACGGCTTTGCCGCCCAGCAGCAGCATCCATCCCGCCAGTGTCGTCGACAGATCGATCAGGTCAGCCGACAGCGGATGGGCACGGTTCTGCAGGATGTCCAAGCACTCCCAGACCTCGACCCAGTTGCCGGCGAAGCGCCCCAGAGGCTCGTCCATGCGCGTCAGCAGCGCCACCGTCTTTGTGCCACTCGCTTCGCCGGTTGCGACCATCAACTCGGCCAGATGTCGCGCGTCTGCGTCGCGCCGCAGGAAGGCACCGCTGCCAGTCTTCACGTCCAGTACCAGGCCGTTCAGCCCACTCGCCAGCTTCTTGGACATGATGCTGGCGCAGATGAGGTCCGCCGACTCAACGGTTCCGGTGTGATCGCGCAGCGCATACAGGATCCGGTCCGCTGGCACGAGGTTCTTCGTCTGCCCGATCATGCTCGCGCCACACTGTTGCAACACCCGCCCAAACTCCTCAAGTGACAGCTGCGTGTTGTAACCGGGGATCGTCTCCAACTTGTCGAGCGTGCCGCCGGTGTGCCCCAGCGAACGTCCGCTGATCATCGGATCTGCTAGCCCCGCCGCAGCCACGATTGGGGCGATCAGTAACGAGGTCTTGTCGCCCACGCCGCCGGTCGAATGCTTGTCGACCGTAAACTTGCCCAGAAACGCGGAGTCAAACGTCTCCCCCGAAAACCGCATCGCGGCGGTCAGGTCAGCCAGCTCGCGCCGCGACAGCCCGCGCTGAAATATGGCCATCAACAGCGAAGCGATGCGCGCATCCGTGATGCTGCCGTCGACCACGCCGCGGATGAAGCTTTGAATCTCCTCTTTGCTAAGTTCATGACCATCCCGCTTGTGCAGGATCACGTCGATCGGGTGAATCGTTTCCATCGATCTCTTCTTTTCATCAGCCCTGTACGGGCAGGGAAGTGGAGGCAAACTGGGCCGGCAACAGATCGGCAAGCGTGCCCTCACCGGGAATGCCATCGTCTCCGGGGTAAAAGATCCTGCATTGACCGTCCGCAAACTCCGCGATGGTTTGCCGGCAGGCACCGCAAGGCTGACACGCCACGGTGGTATCCGCGTTGGCGACCGCGACCGCCACGATCCGTACGCCCGGCCCATGCTCCGCCACGGCACGCGCGATCGCCGTCTGCTCCGCGCAGCAGGTCAGGCGGTAGCTCACGTTTTCCACGTTGCAACCGCCGACCGTTTCACCGGTTTCGAGCAACACAGCCGCTCCCACATAGAAGCGGCTGTACGGCGCGTATGCGTTTCGCGCTGCGTCTGCACCGGCCTTGCGCAGCGCTGCCACTTGGTCAGGGGAGAGCGCGCCGGGCTGTAGTCTGAGCGGCATAGAAAGCTGAGGCTAAACCCGTGGGTGGCACGGTGCAAGCGTGCGGCGGCTCACTGACGTACCGCATCCAATACCGAGCGCCACATTATGCCGATCAAGAGCAAAGACAAGCCCGGGCCGAAGACTACCAGGCCTCGCGCCGGGCGCACCGTCGCTGAAGGTTCTTTCGTCGCTGGCGACAGCGGCAGCAAAGCGCCAGCGTTTCCGCAGGTTCCTGCGCGCGACGTCCTGAAACTCTTCCACCCCGTCACAGCCGAGTGGTTCCGCCAGGTCTTTGAAGGCCCAACCCAGCCCCAGCGCGAGGGCTGGCCTGCCATTGCCAGCGGCGAGTCCACACTCATCCTCGCGCCTACCGGCACCGGCAAAACCCTTACCGCCTTCCTGTGGTGCCTCGACAAGCTCATGCTGCAGGACACGCGCGCGAAGGATGCGATCGCTGCCGCGGCCGCGCCCGCACCGAAGCCCATCCGCGCCCGCCGCAAAAAGGGCGAAAAGGCCGAGCCGAAGCCACTACTCGCGCCCGGCGTCGGCGTTCGCGTCATCTACATCTCGCCGCTCAAAGCGCTCGCGGTCGATGTCGAGCGCAACCTGCGCTCACCGCTCGCGGGCATCAGCAACATGGCCCAGCGCATGGGCATCCCCGTGCACCAGCCGGAGATCAGCGTCCGCACCGGAGACACGCCGCTTGCCGAGCGCGCCAAGTTCGTCAAGCATCCCGGCGACATCCTCATCACCACGCCAGAGTCGCTCTACCTTCTGCTCACCTCAAACGCCAGCGAGGCCCTGCGCACGGTTGAGACGGTCATCATCGATGAGATCCACGCGCTCGTTCCCTCCAAGCGCGGTGCCCACATGGCGCTCTCGCTCGAACGCCTCGAGGCGCTCGCCGGCCGCAAAATCCAGCGCATCGGCCTCAGCGCCACCCAGCGTCCGCTCGAAGAGGTCGCCCGCTTTCTGGGTGGCGCCGACGGCTGCGCGTCCGTGCCAGGAACGACTCCCACAGACGGTGTGCCCCACGTCCGCACCGCGGACGTGGGTTCTAACACCAAGGGATCCTCAATACCGCGCAACGTATCGGGCGCGGAGGTTGCGGCAGAAGAGTCAACGCAAACAGTCCAACAAGCGTTTGAACCAGTCGATACCGTCGCCGTCGCGCCCGAGGTCGGCGAACAGGCCGGAGCTGCAGCCTTAGCACTTGGTGCTGGGGAACAGGCCGACGATTCCGCTCCATCTGCCGCCAGCAATGAACCCATCGGCATCCGCTACCGCCCTGTCACCATCGTCAACGCCGGGGCCCGCAAAGCCCTCGAACTCACCGTCGAGGTCCCCGTCGAAGACATGGCCCGCCTTGGCGAAATCCAGGACACGCCCAGCGGCCCCGCCTCGCAGGGCCCCAAGCGCACCAGCATCTGGCAAAGCATTCACCCACGCCTGCTGGAGATCATTCGCGCGCACACCTCCACTATCCTTTTCGTCAATGCGCGGCGCATCGCCGAACGCCTCGCGGGCGCGCTCAACGAACTCGCCGGCGAGCAGATCGCCCGCGCGCACCACGGTTCGCTCGCCTCCTCGCAGCGCAGTGAGATCGAAGAGCTCCTCAAGGCCGGTCACATTCGCGCCCTCGTTGCCACCTCGTCGCTCGAGCTCGGCATCGACATGGGCGCTGTCGATCTCGTGATCCAGATCGAAGCGCCGCCCTCCGTTGCCAGCGGCATGCAGCGCATCGGCCGCGCCGGTCACCAGGTGGGCGCGCCATCGAAAGGCATCATCTTCCCCAAATACCGCGCCGACCTGATCGCCTGTGCCGCCGTGACCCGCGCCATGCACGAGGGCCACGTCGAGTCCACACGCTTTCTGCGCAATGCTCTCGACGTGCTCGCGCAACAGGTGGTCGCCATCATCGCGCACCCGCCGCTTGATCCGGAAGCAGCCGCGCATCGCATGAAGAAGCACCGCAGCGATGAAGACGAATCGCCCGGCATCAGCTATGACCGTCTGCTCGGCATCATCCGCTCCTGCGCGGGCTACGCGGGCATCAGCATCGCGGTCTTCGAGGGCGTGCTGGACATGCTTGCCGGCCGCTACCCCTCCGACGAGTTCGGCGAACTTCGCCCGCGCGTCACCTGGGACCGCCAGCGCGGCTGGCTCACACCGCGCCAGGGCGTCAAAAAGATCGCCATCCTCAACGGCGGCACCATCCCCGACCGCGGCCTCTTCGGCGTCTTCCTCTCCGGCGAACGCAACAAACCGATCCGCGTCGGCGAGCTTGACGAGGAGATGGTCTTCGAGGCCCGCACCGGCGAAACCTTCATCCTCGGCGCCTCGACCTGGCGCATCGACGAGATCACGCACGACCGCGTCCTGGTCTCACCCGCGCCCGGCGAGCCCGGCAAGATGCCTTTCTGGCATGGCGACCAGGCGGGCCGCCCGCTCGAGTTCGGCCGGCACATCGGCACGCTGATCCGCGAACTGCGCGACATGCCGCGCAACGCCGCAATCACCCGCCTCGTCCGCGAGCACGACCTGGATCAGCGCGCCGCCGAAAACGTGATGCGCTACCTCGCCGACCAGGAGGTCGCGACGGAGATCGTTCCGGACGACCGCACGATTGTCGTCGAGCGTGTGCGCGATGAACTCGGCGACTGGCGCGTCTGCGTCATGACCCCCTTCGGCTCGCGCGTTCACGCACCCTGGGCCATGGCGGTCACCGGCCGCATCCGCGCGGCAGGCGGTGCCGACGTCGAAGCCATGTGGAGCGAAGATGGTTTCGTCATCCGCTTCCCGGAGGCCGACACCGCGCCCGACGTCGACCAGTTTTTCCCGGAGGGCCAGGAAGCCGCCGAGTTCGTGCAGCGCCAGCTTGGTTCCACTGCGCTCTTCGCCGCCAAGTTCCGCGAGGCCGCTGCCCGCGCACTTCTGCTGCCACGCCGCCGTGCCGACGGCCGCACACCGCTCTGGCAGCAGCGCAAACGCGCCTACGACCTGCTCAGCGTGGCCGCGCGCTACCCGCAATTTCCTATGCTGCTTGAGGCCTACCGCGAGTGCCTGCGCGACGTCTTCGACA
>CAXUEG010000033.1:5882-18657 GCA_964249935.1 uncultured Terriglobus sp. | reverse complement strand
CCGGCGTGGATGTAGGTGCCGACCGCGCCCTCGTTAGTCGTGCGCGACGCCTTCTTTGCGGCTGACGCCATGCCGCGCTTGCGGAGCACAACAAACGCCTCTTCCATGTTGCCTTTGGTCTCTTGCAGGGCCTTGAGGCAGTCGCCCATGGGAGCACCGCTCTTCTCGCGGAGTTCCTTTACAAGCTTCGCGTCGATCTTGGTGGTTGCTTCTGCTGTTGCCATTTCTCTTCTGCTCTTCCTCAAACGCCCATTAGCGCTTGTGTCGCTTGCCCATTGCGGGCGTGTGAACTTCAGACTCGGTGCCTACACACAAAAGCGTGGTCGCCAAAGCAGAGGCGGCCACGCTGGTGTGAACGTCTGCCCGCTTCGTTAGGCGGTCGCTTCTGCCGTGGCAGGCTCCGGCTCGTTCTCGGCTTCCGCAACCGTGCCTGTCGACGGAACGATGGGCTTGATGCCGCCACCGAGCGCAGCTTCGAGGTCGACCGTTTCTTCCTCCGCCTGCTCCTGCTGCGTGGTCGCGAACGGGTTCGACTCCTGGACTTCGCCTTCCTCGTCCTCAAGACCGACAAAGTGCGACTCCGTCTGCATCGGCGTCACGTCGGCGTATTCGTTCGCAATCGACTTGTCCCCGATCATCTGGACACCTTCAAATGCCGAGTCGGCAATCTTCGTGGTGAACAGGCGAATCGCGCGCAGGGCGTCGTCGTTGCCGGGAATCACATAATCGACCACGGTCGGATCGCAGTTGGTATCGACCACGGCGACAACCGGAATGCCCAGCTTGCGTGCCTCGGAAACCGCGATCGCCTCGTTGTTCGAGTCGACCACAAAGATCGCGTCCGGCAGGCGGCGCATGTTTTTGATGCCGGCCAGGTTTGTGTTCAGGTGCTTGCGCTCGCGCTCAAGCTTGATCACTTCCTTCTTGGTCATCAGTTCGAAGCGACCGTCCACGGCCATTTCGTCCAGTTCGGCCAAGCGCTTCACGCTCTTCTGGCAGGTGACCCAGTTGGTGAGCAGGCCGCCGAGCCAGCGCGAGTTGATGTACGGCATGCCGGCCCGGTTCGCCTCTTCGGCGACCGCGTCCTGCGCCTGACGCTTGGTACCGAAGAACAGGATCGTCTTTCCGCTCGAGGTCAGATCCGTGACGAACTTGGACGCTTCCTTGAACATCTTCAGCGTCTTCTGCAGATCGATGATGTAAATGCCGTTGCGCTCGCCGAAGATGTACTCCTTCATCTTTGGGTTCCAACGCTTGGTCTGGTGGCCGAAGTGAACGCCGGCTTCCAGCAACTCCTTCATCGTGATCGATGCCATGTGGCTCCTTTAGTGCGGCATCCTGACGGATCAGGTCAGGATTAGTCCCGTTCGTCTGGGAGATTGAACCCCTAGAGTTTGGTTCGGCGCGGTGTTGCTGGAGCCCACCGCAGGATGTTTCCGCTTCCTCGCCAGTTCGTACCCAACCGAAGGAAGCCGTCCATTCGCTTTGCTCAGAATGACCGTTTGCAGTCATCCTGAGCAAGGTAACGCGATTACCGCTTGGAGAACTGGAAGCGCTTGCGAGCACCCTTCTGACCGTACTTCTTACGCTCCTTGATGCGAGCATCGCGGGTCAGGAGGCCGTCCGCCTTCAGCGTCTTACGCAACTCGGGGTTGAACTCGAGCAAGGCACGGGCAATGCCCATCTTCACCGCGTCGGACTGTGCGGTCACGCCGCCGCCGCGAACGGTCGTAATCACGTCGAACTCACCGGTCACGCCGGCCACTTCCAGCGTCTTGCGGGCAGCAGCGCGCTGCTGCTCCGTCACAAAGTAGACGTTGAATTCCTTCGTGTTGATGGTGAAGTTGCCACTGCCGGGGCGCAGAAACACGCGCGCAATCGCCGACTTGCGGCGGCCCGTTCCATAGTATTGAACCAGATCTGCCATGTACCCTCCGGAGCGGAAGCCCCGATCTTGATGGAACCGAAGCACGCAGGCCGAAGCCCGCGTCTCCCTCCGGCGCATCGCGCCAAATTCTTAAACCGCGTCGAACGACAGAGCCTGGGGCTGCTGCGCGTCGTGCGGGTGCTTGTCGCCCTTGTAAACCTTCAGTTTGGTCGCCATCTGGCGGCCCATGCGGCTCTTGGGCAGCATGCCCTTGATCGCCTCTTCCAAAATCGCCTCCGGCTTGCGGGCCAGCAGCTTGGTGAACTCTTCCTCGCGCAAACCGCCCGGAAACCCGGTATACCGGCGGTACACCTTCTGCTGCGACTTCAAGCCGGTCAGGTTGATCTTCTCGGCATTCACAATCACGACGTGGTCGCCGGTATCGATGTACGGCGTGTACTGCGGGTTGTTCTTGCCCGTGAGCACGCGCGCAGCGTTGCTGGCCAACCGGCCCAGGGTCTGGCCCGTGGCATCCACCACAAACCACTTGCGAATCAGGTTCTTCGAACTCGGCACAAACGTCGACATCGCTCTACTCCACTTCCTGCTCTTGCTCAGAATCCGTGCGCATCCGCACAACCGCTACCGGCTGTGCCTTTCCGTGGAGACCTGTGCGATTTCCGTATGTCCGCAGCGGGAGCCGCAACCGTAGCCGCGAAGCTTCCCTGGAGGACCGTGTCCCGGCGGCCCAGCTTCGGCCCGCCCCGGTAATCCCGCATTTCAACCACACCGCCCCGTGGCACCACCCCAAACGCAACACAGCACAGGGCGGCAGACACGGGTCTGCGCGAGTTCTCAGGATAGCGGGGAGCCGTTCCGCAGTCAACCCCGGTGCGCAGCGATGCGGGCCGCCTGCCCGAGACAAAGCCATACCAGACAAGCGTACGTAGTCAGGAGCGCCAACTCAAGCAGCAGCAGAAGCCACGCAGCACCACCGCGAGCGCGCAGCAGGATGTGTACCTGCACGGCGCCAGCCTGGCTCAGCATCGACGACCAGACGCTGTGGGCCGTGACGCTGAGCAGGCTGAACGCGCCAGCCAGCCACATGGCTCCGCGCCGCAAACGACCGCCAGCCGAGTCGTCCCGTGAAGCCGCAAGGACCATCGCCAGCGGAAACAGCACCATCTCGGTGTACGTCGGCCATGTCTTTTTACCCAATCCCATGACCGTCAGCAGCAGCGCAGGCAGCAGAAAGGTTGTCGCGCCGAGTGCGCCCGGAGTCTCCGAAAGCGTACGGCGCGCCACCGTCCAACCAGCCGCAAGAACACCACCAAGCGAGAGCAACAACAGAGCGTCCCAAGCAAACCTGCCCAGGTCGCGGCCGGCGATCGCCTCCACCAGGAATGGCAGCCCGCCCGCAGACTTGATCTCGCCCTCGCGTTGCAGGGCCTGCAGCACAGGCGCATGCAGCACAAAGGCGAACCAGCCGTACACCGTCACGACCACGGCAGCGCAACCGGCCATCCACGCCATCGCTCGCCTGCGCAGAAACAGCGGAAAGACCGGCAAGAAGAGCAATGGCAGAAACTTGACGCTCGCAATCGAAAAGCCGAGTGCCGCACCGGACCGAGCCGCCCGGCTCTGCGCAAGCCAAAGCAGCGCGACAGCCAGAGCAAGCCCGATCCAAACGTTGTTTTGACCGTCGATTGTCACGAATTGCAGCGAGATGGGATTCGCAAGACACAGCAAAGCGGCGACCCGCGTTTGCGATTCCGTCAGCACGCTGGGCATAAAGCGCAAGAAGGTCGCGGCCATCAGGATCTCGGCCCCAATGCTGAACAGGATCAGCGTGAGCGGCGATGGAAAGAGGCGATACAGCGGCGCGTAGAGGTACGGAAACAAGGGTGCGTACGAGCTCGCGTAATCGCGGTACGGCACACCGCCGGCGAGGTGCGACAGGATCTCAGGGATATAAATGCCGGGCAGGTCACCGGGCGGCGTGATGTGCAACAGAAGAAATACAGTAACGAACAGCAGCAGGCGAAGCAGGCTGAACGCCAGCAGATAACGCCGGCGGAATCCATCGTCGGTCCACTGAAACGCTGGCCGGAATCGGGGCAGAAGCACCGTCGCCGCCGCTGCCGCACAGCCTAGCGCCGCGCGGGCAACCAACGTCTGAAGACCCGTCATGCTGCCAGTGTACGGGCGCGTGGCCGACACCTCATCAGCTGCGCTTCTGCCGACCCTTGCGCGGCTTCACGCTTTCTTTTGGGTCCAGGCGGTACACGATCAGCAGGTTACGATCAGGGTCGTCCATGGCGGGGATCTCGCGCACGCGGGTCAGCCGGTAAAACTTCGCGAGCGCATCCATCTTGTCGTCTTCCACATAGTTCCACGCGACAAACCACCCCGGCTTGTAGGCGGCGATGCGATCCTCCAACTCCATCGTGCCGAAGTCATCACAAATGGAAGGCAGGCCTGTCATCAGCGTCAGGTCGCTGCCGGAAATCGAAAGCACGGTGTGGCTGTGCGCGGGCGCGGACTCCACCACCTGCTCAATCTGATCCGCGGCGTCCTGAAAGGTGTATTCGGGGTGGCGAACATAGTGCAGCGTCTGCCGGGCATCCATCGCAACCAGCGCCAGCAGAGCTGGGACCAGCAACACTGCTGCCTGCCATCGCCAAGCAACCGCATGGTTGGCCAGACGCAGCACAAGCAGCGTAATCGGCACCGCGACCACCAGGTAGTAGCGCGGCTGCAGGTTTGCGTGATAGATCAGGAAGGCGAAATAGCCCGCGACCCACAGCGCCAGCGTGGGGACCACCGGATCGCGCCATACCCGGCGGCGCACGATCGCGAACACGAGCGCCGCGACCAAAAGCGCGGTGATGCCGGTGCCCATCCACGTCACGTCATGAAAGGCGCTGCTGATCGTCTCCCGGGCATTCTCCGTGGTGATGCCGGTGTAACGGTTCGCGGAAAAAAGGTATTGAAAATCCTGAAGGTAGCGTGGCCGGACCAGCGCAAGGTAGTACACGCCACCCAGGGCCAGCGTGGTGCCACCCGCAACCAGGACCGCCCGGGCAACGCTACGCGGCCGCCAGCCACAGGCGCTGCCAAGCATATATGCAAGTGCCGGCACCAGTGCGACTGCGGTGGTCTTGGTCCCGACCATGAGCGCGAGCACAACGCCAATGGCGACCTCTAACGCAGTGCCTTGCCAACGCTTGCCCTGCCAGGCAACGCCGCGGGCGAGCAACAGCGCCACCAGCATGAGCAGCACCAGGAGCGGCTCCAGCACAGCCATGCGGCTGAACACATAGAAATACGGGCTGACCGCCATGAGCAGCACCGCAGACGCGGCGCAAAGCGAGGCCCAGGGCAGCGGCTGCTCCCAGGCGCTGCGCCCGGCGCCCCCACGCAACAGAACGAAGCTGCCGACCAGGATGCCGCCAAATACGACCACCGTGAGTGTGCGCGCAGCCACAATACCCACGCCGGTGAACCGAAACAAAATCGCTTCAAGCAGCGGCCACACCGGCAACGCCGCGGCTGGATTGAAGTCACCTGGCAGGTGCCACGTACCGCGCAAATAATGCCGAATGGCGGCATCGCCGTACCATCCCTCGTCGGTGTACTTGGCCCAGTCGGACCATGGAGAAAAGTTCGGAAAGTCTGCACGGAGGTGCAGAAACCGGATCGCAAAGAAAACCGCCACCACGGTCAGGATCGACGCGAGCAAAACACGCGACGCCACCCGCGCAAAGACACCGGCGCGGCCCGGGGCAGTTGCGGGCTGCGCACCGGCAAGCCAAGCTGCATCGCTCACACTGGGGAGTCGCACGCATCCGTTATAGCGCGATCCGTCTGCCACAGGTCGGCGACGCGCCGTGTCTGCTACGGTACCCGCTCCAAAAACCCTCGCCGAACCATTGCGATGCGTGTGGCACCATGCCGAGCATCGCAGTTTCCAGCCTGTTTCAACTCCCGATTCCGCATCCTGCGGCTTGCGGCCGCCACTCTGCGAGTTGTGGTCGATGGCCCGCACCGGTCCGATATCATGTCCGTATGTTCGCGGCCCAGCAAAGTGCTTCTCTCCGCCGCGATCCGCTCGCGCAAACGAACGGGCGCGTGCCTGTTTGGCTCGACGTGCTGCTATGGTGCGCAACGCTTGCCGGAATCATCTCCTGCGTAGCCGGCGTGGTGCACGCAGTGCCTCGTTCGCAGGACTTTCAATGGTCGGGCGAACACCTTCTGTTGCAGCATGTGGACCCCTGGCGCGACTACCTGCTGGGCGACCCCGTGCACGGCCTGCTTGCGACACAGGTGCCGAACTACCTGCCGGTTTTGTATGTCCTGCTTGTTCCGTTCGGGCTCATGTCTACCAGCGGAGCCAACCTGGCGTGGGCCCTGTGCAACGCAGTGTTCGCGGTCTGGAGTGCTCTGCTGGCGGCGCGATTCTATGGCTTCCGCTCATGGCGCGGCAGGCTCGGCATCACCGCCGCGGTGCTCGCCGCCGCACCAACACGGGTCACCATGGGCAACGGCCAGCAGGGCCTGCTGATACTGCTGGTGTGGAGCCTGGCGCTGCTGCACCCCGGCCCCACCACCCCGCGGCGCGCGGCGCTGGCTGGTGTGTCGTACCTCAAGTACAGCTTCGCGCCGGCGTTGGTGCTCTACCTTCTGCTGCGCGACGGCATGCGGCGCGGCATACGCATACTGCTGTGGTCGCTGATCCCCGCAGTCGTGGCAACGCTGCTTGTGTGGCTCTGGATTACAGGCGGACACGACCTCCGCCATCTTGTCGCGCTGATCACGGAGCCGCTCGCCGTCACGCGGGTTGGCTACCAACCAACCGGCGATCCCGGCCAGACGTTCATGGACCTGTTCGAATTCCTGCTGGGCGGCGGCCCGGTCGCCACACCACCGCTCACCCTCATTAGCCTGCTGGTCGCCCTCGCTATCACGCTCGCGGTTCTGCTGCCAGCGGCGCGCCGGCGGCGCACACACAGCGAAGCTGCCGAGTCGGACCGCACCGGATGGCTCGCCGCGCTGACAGCAACCATGAGCTTCGTCCTCTACAAGCACCATCCCTACGACGAGATCGTCTTCCTCTTCCCTCTCTGCTACGCTCTGCGCCATTGGCGTCGCCCGGCTGCCATCGCGACGCTGTCTCTGATCGGCTACTGCTGGTACCTGCAGCCTCTGGTCGATCTCCACGTCCGGTTCTCGCTGGCATGGTGCATCGCGCGCATGTCCATTCTGTTCGCGCTGATCCTCTGCGTGTACCGCATTGCGGAGCCGCCCCCGAACCGTGCACGGACAGCCGCATGACGCCAACGCCGCCCCTCACCACGCACACATCCATTCGCGCCGTGCAGGTTGGTGCGGACGCCGAGCGCCTGCCGGAAAGCGCATCCCTTCTGCTTGACGGGATCCGCTTCAGCCTGGCACTGCTGGTGGTGGTGGGCCACGCGACCCTGCCCTGGTTCTCGACGGCCTGGCCACCGCTGCTGGGCTGGGCAGATGTCGCGGTGCCGGGCTTCTTCGTCCTCTCCGGCTTCATGATTCGCTACGTGACGGAAAACCGCGAGCGCGACCCTCGCCGGTACTTCATTAGCCGCGCCTCGCGCATGTACTCGGTGCTGCTGCCGGCACTTGTGCTCACATTGCTGTGCCGCGCCGCGATCGCGTGGCATAGTCCGGCCTACGCGGGGACGCTGCACCGGCCAGAAGGCACCTTACCGGTCGCGGCCCACACGGTAGCGCACCTGTTCTTCTTTACCCAGTTCTGGGGCCACGCGGTCCTGCTGCCGCCAAACCTGCCCCTATGGTCGCTGGGGTATGAGGTGCCGTACTACGTGCTCTTCGGACTGCTGACCCTATGCCGCGGCCGTTGGCGTTGGATAGTGGCTTCGCTTTATACCATTGCGTTGGGACCACAGGTCCTCTTTCTGGCGCCGCTGTGGTGGTCTGGCTGCTGGCTCTACGATCTGTGGCAATGGTCGCGCCAGAGCCAGGCGCGCGCCGCGTGGGTCGCTGCCGCAAGTTTCGTTGCGCTGCTGCTCCTGGTCCTGCCATTCGCCGGTTCGCCAGTGTGGACTCGCATGGCTCACCTCTCGAATCCGCTGCTGTGGCTTGGCCAGCCACCCGCGCGAGCTACCATGCTGGCCTATGCGTCCGGCCTGGTGTCGTGGCTGGTCATGCTGCTCGGCCTATGCGCGTCAGGCCGCGTGCGTCTGTCGAAAAAGGCATGGTGGGCAAGGCCGGTGCGGCGCCTCGCCGAGGGCACCTTCACGCTCTACCTATTCCACTACCCGCTGCTTTGCCTGGTGCCGACCTTCGTCGGCCATGTTCTGCAGACGAGTTCCGGCACGGCAGCCACGGTGATGGGCATAGTAGCTGTCTGCGTCGCGGCTTCGGCGCCGATCGATGCATTGAAAAACTGGATGCGTCGCACACTCTCCGCCCGGTTTGTGCCGCAGCAGAGCGGAACGCCCACGGGCAGGACCGCAAGGCCCACAACCGTAGCCTAAAGGCGCACCGGAACGCCCGCCGAGCGCAACTCGCGCTTCAGCGCCCACGAATCGGTAACGCCGAAGTGAAAAATGCTCGCCGCCAGCGCCGCATCCGCCTTGCCGCGCCCAAACACATCCGCAAAGTGCCGGGCATTTCCAGCGCCGCCCGAAGCAATCACCGGAATCTGCACCGCTTCCGACACACGCGCGGTCAGTTCATTATCGAACCCGGCGCGCGTCCCATCCGCATCCATGCTGGTCAGCAGAATCTCGCCCGCCCCGCGCTCTTCGGCCTCGCGCGCCCATTCGATCACTTTGCGCCCAGTGGGTTTGCGTCCGCCGGAAACATACACCTCCGCATCCCGAACCGGATCGTACCCGGGTCGCGCCTCGCCCACACCTCTCCGGGCGTCGATCGCAACGATCACAGCCTGCGCCCCAAACGATCCGCCGATCTCCCCGATCAGTTCCGGCCGTGCAATGGCGCTGGAGTTGATACTCACCTTGTCCGCTCCCGCATCGAACACCGCCGCCGCATCTTCTGCCGAGCGAATCCCGCCGCCTACGGTGAACGGAATGAATAGCTGCGCGGCCGTGCGCTTCACCGTATCGATCAGCGTCCCGCGACCTTCGTGCGTGGCGGTAATGTCCAGCAGAACAATTTCATCGGCTCCCGCCGCGGCATGGCGATGCGCAAGCTCGGCCGGATCACCCGCGTCCACAATGTCAACGAACTGAATGCCCTTCACCACGCGCCCACCACGCACATCCAGGCACGCAATCACTCGCTTGGTCAGCATGGCTTACCGTTTCGCCTTGTGCGGCAGCGCGAGCGCTCGCAGACGTTCCCACTCGCTCTCGTCCATGGCGCGTTTCGGAATAAAGAGGAACAACTTGTGACGAACGTAAATGAGCGCGAGCCTGTCGTCTTCGGCGTAGTCCTCGATCGCGGACCAATAGAAGCGGCCCTCACTTTCACCCGGGCGGGCAGAGATGACCATCTCCGGATCGAACTGGAAAGTGACGGGTTTGCCGCGGTACTTTGCCGGCTGCGCCTGGTTCCATAGCTTGCGCATCTGCCACCAGCGCGCAAAGGTGAGCACCACCGCCAGGTACAGCGCGACCGCGGCCCAGAAGATCGCATTCCCGGTAACCGCGCGAGGATGCGTGAACCAACGCACCGCGAAATAAATCAGATACAGCGCCGATGCGATCGGAATCACCGCGTACCACAGCCAGTAGTTCGCCGCGGCGCGCGGCCGGTTCTTGCGGTGAAGCCGCTGTGCATCGACAAAATCCTGTTTCGTCGAGATGTACTCGTGCACGGGAGTGTTCATCGCATCGGCCTCTAAAGGTTGATGAAGTTGCGCAGAATCTGCAGGCCGGTGTCACCCGACTTTTCCGGGTGAAACTGCACGCCCATCACGTTGTCGCGTTCCACCGCTGCGGTAAACGGCCCACCGTAGAAGGTGGTGGCAGCGGTATCTGCATCTACCGGCGCGCGCCACGAGTGCGTGTAATACACATAGCTGCCGGGCGCAATGTCCTTAAGCAGGCGCGAGCCCGGCCGAAGCTCCTCAAGCGAGTTCCACCCAACATGCGGCGACTTCAACTCCGCGCCCTCAAAGCGCGCGGGGAAACGCTCACATCGCCCACCGTAATGACACAGGCCGTCCGTCGACTCCGCCTCGGTCGATCCCTCATACAACCACTGCAGGCCAACACAGATCCCTAAAAACGGAACACCCCGTGCAATCGCCTCACGCGTCACTTCCGTCAGCTGTAAGTCGTGCAGCAACTGCGTCGCACGGAAATGTCCAACGCCGGGGAGAATAACCTTATCGGCCCTGCGTACGTCGGCGGGTGACTGCGTCACATGCGTTTTTTCGCCAAGAAAGCTCAATGCCTTTACAACACTGGTCAGATTGCCCGCCTTGTAATTAATCACCTGGATCAACGTCACCATCCCATGATGAACATGTGGTGCTGCCAAACGAAGTAGTAGATGAAATGAAAGCCTGTAAGTGCAAGGGGCAGGGTGAATGCGACGTAGATCGTCGCCATCATCTTCCACCTGCGATTCATCAGAGCAGCCCCTTTGTACTCGGCAGCAAATCCTTCATCCGCTCATCGCGGCTCACCGCGCCGCGGAGGGCGCGAGCGAAGGCTTTGAAGATGGCTTCGATCTTATGGTGATTGCTTCTTCCGTACATGGTCTTCACGTGAACGTTGCATCGCCCGCCACGCGCAAAGCCGTCGAAGAAATCAGTTATCAACTCCGTCTGAAAATCTCCAACCTGCGGCACGTTCACCTGATCCTCCACGACGTACCCGGTTCGGCCCGAGAGGTCGATCGCCGCCACCGCAAGCGTCTCGTCCATCGCCATCACAAAGTAACCCGCTCGAAGAATGCCCTTCTTATCGCCGAGCGCCTTCTCCACCGCTTCGCCTAACGCGATGCCCACATCCTCCACGGTATGGTGCTGATCCACATCCAGATCACCATCGCAGTGGAGGTGGAGATCAAAGCCGCCATGCCGCGTGAACAGCTCCAGCATGTGATCAAAAAATCGAACGCCGGTCCGCACGTTGTAGGTGCCCTGCCCATCCAGGTTCAGCGTCAGCTTGATCTTCGTCTCGGTGGTGTTGCGGTCAACGGTGCTGGTGCGGGCGGCTGGCCCCGCGTCCGCGTCGCGAGGTGGGGCGACACCTTGCAACTCGGCCTCGCCGCTGACGACAGCATGCGGCGACAAGTGCAGGTCGCCTGCGTTCGTTGTGATCTGTTCGGGGTCACTCATACTCACGTTCCTCCTTCGGTGCAGGGTCCGGTCGATCGACCTCCGCGGGCGTCCATCCGATCGCAGCCAGCGACTCGCGCAGCACCGCAATCGCAGTGTCGATCTGGTCCTCGACACCGACCGTAATCCGCACACATCCAGCCAGCCCGGGATCGCTCGACCGGTCGCGCAGCAGCACACCGCGCGCCCGCGCCGCCGCCACAAACTCCTTGTGTTTCGGACCGATCCGCATCAGCACAAAGTTCGCATGACTCGGCCAGCGCGGCACGCGCATGTGGTCCAACGCCTTCTCAATGCGTGCGCGTCCAGTGCGAATCTGATGGACATACCAGTCAACATATTCGGTGTCACCGATCGACGCCTCCACCGCGCGCAGCGCAACCCCATTCACGTTGTAGGGCGAGCTTGCCTTGCGCATGTGCTGCATCAACTCAGCCGGACCCGCAAGCAGGCCCACGCGCAGGTTTGCCAGGCCATAGGCCTTGGAAAACGTGCGCGCCACGATCATGTTGTGCGGCACATCAGCGCCTGCGTTCTCGTGCAAGTCCTCCAACACGGTCTCGCCAAAGAAATGGAAATAAGCCTCATCCACCATGACCAATGCACGCGGCGCGGCGTGCGCAATTGCATGAATCTGCTCGCGTGAGATCACCGTCCCCGTCGGATTATTCGGCGAACAGAGAATGATCAGCTTCGTCCTCGGCGTGATCCCCGCCATCACACCTTCAAACGGAAACTCAAGCGTCTCATCCATCTGCACACGCTTGACCACCGAACCCATCGCGGTAGAGTTCACGTCGTACATAAAAAAGCTTGGAACCGCGAACAGCGTCTCGTCGCCTTCCTCGAGAAAGGTGAAGCAGACAATATGGATCGCTTCATCCACCGCGTTGGTCAGCAGCACCTGCTCGGGCTTCAAGCCCAGGTGTGCGGCGACCACAGCCTCAACCGGCGCGCGCTCCGGGTAAATCGTGAATGACTCCAGCGTGAGCTTCCCCAACGCTTCGCGCACCCGGGGCGAAGGCGCGTGCGTGTTCTCGTTGAAGTCCAGACGCAGCGCATTGCGCCCGGCCAGGGGCGGGTGATATTCCGGCATCGCCTGAATGGCGCGCCGTGGCTGAATCACTGCGGCCCGAGCAGTGGACTCGTCCACCGGCGAAGAGCTCAGCGTACGGGCTGTCACACCGACGCCTACGCCTGGCGCCTCCACAGCACTCACCGCTTACCCCCCTGCATGCGCACGCGAACGCTTTCAGCGTGGGCGGTCAGGCCCTCCGCAGTAGCCAGTGCAATCGCCTTCGGCCCCAGCGCCTTCAGGCCCGCGGCGGTGTAGTCCTGCACCGTGATTACCTTCAGAAAGTCCGCAACACTCAGACCGCCGCGCACGCGGCCCACGCGCCCCGTCGGCAGCACATGGTTGGGCCCGCTGATGTAGTCGCCCATGCTTTGCGGTGCAAAGTTGCCCACAAACACAGATCCAGCATTGCGCACCCACAGCAGATCGCTCGGCGCATCCACCGTCAGATGCTCGGGCGCGAGCCGGTTCGTAATCACATGCGTTTCCTCCACCGAACCGCACAGAAACACCGTGC
>CAXUEG010000033.1:0-5872 GCA_964249935.1 uncultured Terriglobus sp. | reverse complement strand
CCTTCGCCTGCTTGGCCGCCAGGTCCGCAACCTGCTTCGCCAGCTTCTCATTGGCCGTCACAAACACCGCAAGCGTCTCCGGATCGTGCTCGGCCTGCGCCACCAGGTCGGCGGCGATGCCTTCCGCATTTCCCGTTTCGCTGGTCACCACAATCTCCGTCGGTCCCGCCGGCATGTCGATGCCGCACTCCGCTGCCGCGATTCCTTTCGCCGTCGTCACATACAGATTTCCCGGACCGACGATCTTGTCGACCCGCGCGATCGACTCCGTCCCGTAAGCCAGCGCCGCAATGGCCTGCGCACCGCCCGCGCGGTACATCTCCGTCACACCCGCCAAGTGCGCCGCCGCCAGCGTCTCGCGCGCGGGCTTCGGGCTCACCACCACGACCCGCTCCACACCCGCAACCTGCGCCGGAATCGCGGTCATAAGCAGCGTGCTCGGCAGCGGAAACCGCCCACCCGGTACATAGCAGCCCACCGATTCGAGCGGCCGAACGATTTGCCCCACCGTTACGCCCGGCGTGTTCTCGGTAAACCACTCCTCCGGCGTTTGCTGCTCGGCGAACCTTCGGATGTTTTCCGCCGCGGTCTGCATCGCGTCCTGCAGCTCCGGCCCGGTCGCGTTCCATGCCTCGCGCATCTCATCCACTGAAACACGCAGCGCCTGCTTTGGCTGCAAACCATCGAACTTCTCCGCCAGCTTGCGCAGGCCCCGGTCCCCGTCCTTGCGCACAGCCAGCATGATCCTGCGCACCACCGGCTCGACCTCCGCGGACTTCGCCGCGCCGCGGCGCTCCATCTGCTGCAGCAGGTCCTCCGCACCTTTGGCGTGCCGCCCGGTCGTTCTCACAATCTTCATCGTGGTCATTCCTTTTCGCTGGTCTGAATGGACCAGAGCCCGCTTGGTATGTAAGTTCCAGACTGTCAACGGTTCTCTGGAAGGGCGTTTCCATACTGCCCGTTGGCTTTCCTACAACCGCGCACCCGCAGACCCTTGCCTTGCTTCCGCAGCGGCCCACTGCTTCAGCTGCTGGCGCGCCAGCGACGGGTCGCCCCAGCCAAGCGCGATGCTGTCAATGACATACGTGAGCCGGTCGTACGGATCGTAGCGAAGCGGCAATGTCGATCCCACCTGCGACACAACCGCGGCCTTCTCCGGAGTGCTTACCCCGATACTCACGGTGCCCTCATACGCCGGGCTGCCGTCCGAGGGCACCACCTGCATATCCATCTGCCACTTGGACGCGCCGTGGCTTGCATACGCGGGCGGCAGCGGCATCTCTGTCGCGCTCAAGACCGTACCCGTCGCCTTCGCACCGCCAAATAGCAGAGCATCCGCCAGCACCACGCCATCCGTGCGATTGCCGCTGTTCGGAATCTTCTGCCCACCGCTGAAGCTGGGCGGCATGATGTAGCCGGTGCGTGGCGGGTTCTCGCCGTCCGTCACCAGGTACACGCGATCGCCCACGGCATACGGGTGACCCTCCGCAAAGTTCTGGTTGCAGAACACCGGCGACGGCGGCTGCCCCACATGCACCACGTTCACCTGGTAGCTGTCGTTGCCATTGCCCACGGGCGTGATCGCCACAATGTCGCCGACCTGCGGCTTGTCTTGCCGCATGTTTGCGGGTACGGCCGCCGCCGCGCGAATGACCTGCGCCGTGCGGTCGTTGGGACGGCTCAACGCGCTTCCGTTCGCCAGAAATGCCTCGCTCGCATCCTTCGGGTTGATCACCACGGCAAGCTGCTGCCCAACGCTGGGCATCGCCGTCAGCGGAAACACCTGCTTCATCGTTGCCTGACCAGAGGCGCCGCTCGCATCGGTCACGTCCAGCACTACCCGAAGCTGCGGCTGGTTGTTGATATAGGTGCCGGTCTGGTTCACGGAACGGATGGTGCCGATCATCACCTTGCCCTCACGCTCCGCTTTGCTCTTGCGGACGGATCGCAGGATCATCGGCACAAAGACAAGTGCAAGAACCACGACGGGCAGAAGAAAGAGCAGGTTTTCCATAGAAGAAACACTCCAGTGCGCGCCAGCGCATGTTGCTCAACGTCTCCGTAAGGGATGGAACTTACCTCGCAGGAGTTGGATAGGCTCGTGTTCCACTCCGTTCCAACGCTGAAGTCATCCGTTGAACCCGGGCGGAAGCGGGTTCTTGTCGGCAATGTCGAAGTCGCTGGGATCGTTCGGGTTGACCCAGACACTCATGCGATCACCACGGCGCGGTATCTGCGCCAGGCTGAAGCTGCGGGTGATGTCGCGCCGATAGCTTTGGCCCTACGGTGAGGTGTATTCAAGCGTCACAAGCAGGTCGGGCGAGTGGTTGGTGTAGCTGCCGGTGCCCACAACGTAAACCACGGTCGCATACTGCATGTCGTTCATCCGCTTCAGCGCGTGACGATGCACCATGCGGCGCACGGCAGCGATCAGGAGCCACACTACCAGCGCCCATACCACCACGATCGCCGCGGTTTGCACCTAAAGCACAACCTTGCTCAGCGGATATTCGACAATCCCGCTTCCGCCGGCTGCCTTCAGCTTCGGAATCACATCCCGCACCGTCGTCTCATCCAGGATCGTGTTGACCGCGACCCACCGCTCATCTTTCAGCTGCGACACCGTCGGTGACGAGAGCGCCGGCAGGATCGACAGCACCTCTTCCAGGTTCGGCTTGGGCACGTTCAGCATCAGGCCCACCTGGCTCATCGCGTTGATCGCACCGTTCAACATCATTGCCAGGTTGCCGATCTTCTCGCGCTTCCATGCGTCGGCGAAAGCGGCCTTGTTCGCGATCAGCTGCGTCTCGCTTTCCATCAGTGTCTCAATGATGCGCAGGCGATTCGCACGCAGCGACGATCCAGTCTCCGTCACCTCCACAATGGCGTCGGCCAGCATGGGCGGCTTCACCTCCGTCGCGCCCCAGCTGAACTCGACCTTCACTCGAATGTTCTTCGAAGCGAAGTAGCGCTTCGTATACTCCACCAGTTCGGTCGCAATGATCTTGCCCTCCAGGTCCTCGGGCCTTTGGTACGGCGAATCCTCCGGCACCGCCAGCACCCACTTCACGCTCTGCCGCGACTGCTTGCTGTAGGTCAGCGAGGTCACGCGCTCCACATCGGCCAGGTTCTCCAGCACCCAGTCGTTGCCGGTCAGCCCGGCGTCCAGTGCGCCATGCTCCACATATCGCGCCATCTCCTGCGCGCGTACCAGCATGCACTCAATCTCGTCGTCGTTGATGGCCGGGAAATACGATCGGCCATTCGCGAGAATCTGCCAACCCGCGCGCGCAAACAGCGCAATGGTCGCGTCCTGCAGGCTGCCTTTCGGGATTCCAAGCTTCAGCTTCGCCATGCCTATCGTGACTCCCCATCCGCCATCCCAATCGGCTTTGTGAAACAGCTGACCGTGCCCTCATGGCAGACCAGCCCGTCGCCTTCTACCTCCACCCGAAACAGCAAAGCATCCGAGTCGCAATCCGTCGCTGCCCTCACCACGCGCAGCCGGTTGCCGCTGGTCTCGCCTTTCATCCACAGCTGGTTGCGCGAACGCGACCAGAACGTAACGAAACCCGTCTGCAGCGTTCTGGCGTAGCTCTCCTCATTCAAAAAACCGAGCATCAGCACCTCGCCCGTCGTGGCGTCCTGCACGATACCCGCGACCAGGCCACCCGCCTTATCGAAATCGATCCCCGCTGGCCGCGTTGCTGGTTCTGCCACAGATCCTGCCGTTGTCTGCATCGTTTACCTTCCCTGTCTTGCCGTTCTCTTCCAAACACAACAAGGCCCGCCTGCGGGTTGCGCATCAGCGGGCCGTTTCATACAACCTGTGAGCTTCGTTAGACCAAAACCCACACCGCGGCCGCTCGCGCATGGTGCGCGTGATGACGATGGCCGTGATGATGGTGCCGGGTCATTGCTCTGCTTAGAAGCTAACGGCGGCACACCGGGTTGTCAACGGGACCGCCGTCGCCGCGAAAAACGCTTGCACATTCATGCGCGGCACGCTAGCTTGAAGCGCGGTCTCATTGGAAGGAGCCACTCCATGTTCGTCCGTCGTCTCTTCGCCGTCGCCGGCCTGTTCGTCACGCTCACAGGAGCCGCAGCGCTGCCGGCACAAGCCGGTACGCATGCCGCCCCAACTACAAAATCCGTCACCGCCGCGCCAGCCGCAAAGGTGCAGCCGCTCGACCTGAACACCGCGACCCCCGACCAGTTGAAGGCTCTTCCCGGCATCGGCGACGCCTATACCAAGCGCATCATCGACGGCCGGCCGTACACCATGAAGAACCAGCTCACCCAGCGCGGCATTCTGCCGCAGGCCACCTATGACAAGATCAAGGACAGTGTCGTCGCCAGGCGCCCCGCCGCTGCAACCACCGCCGCCGCAAAGAAATAAGATGGCCGCTCTTGCCAGCTAGCCCGGATGCCCCGAAAGCGGCATGCCGGGCCGTTCTTTTTGTGACCACCGCCTGGTGCACATCCGGTACAGTGAACTCAGCGTCGTCGATCCTTTGAAGCGGCACGCAGCCTCCGCCCCGATGCACGCTTCACTGCAACGGATGAAACTGCCCAGCCCCATCGCACAGCTGTTCGGCAGCATGCGCATTTTCCTGTCGGCTTGCATGCTGTGCCTGCTCACGCTCGCGCTCGCGGGATGCGGCCAGGTTAGCGGTTCCACGCAAACGCAATACGCGCAGCTGCGGGTCATCGATGCCTCGACCGGCGCGGGCGGCCTCGACATACGTGTAGGCTCCAGCGTTCTCGCTTACAACATCGGCTTTGGCAGCGTGGTGAACTACGCGCCCGGGCTGCCCGGCACCTATACCATCAGCGCAGACCAGGCGAGCACGACCACGGCGATCAGCTCCGTACGCGGC
This sequence comes from uncultured Terriglobus sp., assembly GCA_964249935.1. Taxonomy (GTDB): domain Bacteria; phylum Acidobacteriota; class Terriglobia; order Terriglobales; family Acidobacteriaceae; genus Terriglobus. The sequence goes on along the minus strand of CAXUEG010000033.1, from coordinate 992 downwards.
TCGCTCGTGGCCCCTACGGAATACACGCTGCTCATCGGCAACACCTCCAGCGGCCCGCAGGCGCAGCTGCTCACGGACCAGAGTCAGCCCGCGCCCGGCAGTCAGTCGCTCATCCGCATCCTGGATCAGGCAACGCTGATTGGCGCGGTTGATATTTACCTGGTGCCTCAGGGCGGCTCACTGCTCACCACCAGACCGGTCGCCACGGCGGTCAACCTCAATGCGATCGTCAGCGGCATTAGTGTGCCCACGAATACCTACCAGGTCGTGCTGCTGCCCGCCGGCACTGTGCCGGTAGCCGCCACTGCGACCACGGCCGCAACGGTGGCGCTCTACACCAGCGCGGCAACGGCATTCCCCGCCGGCAGCGCGCGCACCATAGCCCTGCTTGACACGCAGGTGACGACCACGCCTGCGGTGCAGGTCATCATCATCAGCGATTACGATTCGCCTTACGCGACTTAGCTGCAAGCGCCTGAAGACACAATCTCGGCGCGAACGTTTCGTGGCTGATAGTGCAGCAAAGCTTTTGCAACTCCGTCGCAACCTCGCGTCCGGTCTGGTGTCCTAACTAAACGTACGCGGCCTTCCAGACAGCCGCACATGAAAGAGGATCTGTTATGAAGATCGCAGCCATCACCGCCGCCATCGCGCTTCTTGCTTCCACCGCCGCGTTCGCCCAAACGCCCGAATCCAACCAGACCATCCATCAGCGCAAGTACAACCAGCAGCAGCGCATTGGGCAGGGCGTGCGCAGCGGCCAGCTTACGCCGCGCGAAACCGGCCACCTGGAGCATCAGGAAGGCGCCATCAATCGCGAGCAGCACGCCATGCGCGCCGCGGACAACGGCCACCTGACCCGTTCCGATCGCAAAACGCTGCACGCGCAACAAAACCAGGAGTCACGCCGCATCGCTCGCGACAAGCACAACGGCAGAGTCGACTAACTTCGTTCGCAAAACATCTGCGGTCCACTTCCATTCGGAATGGGC
>CAXUEG010000032.1:1982-18751 GCA_964249935.1 uncultured Terriglobus sp. | reverse complement strand
TGCACGATCCACATGGCGGTCAGCTCCTGTGTTGTTCCACTTCCAAGTGAGGGACGTTTGTTCCGGCCCACGAGTCGCGAGCGTTTCTTTCAGCAATCGTTTACCGCACACGAATACCGAACATCGCTTACCTGGAGGCGCTCTCTCCATGATGCCCCATGTGTAACCAGGATGCGACCTTGGCGCGTTCCCGCGCATAGAATGGAACGCATGGCACGAGGGTGGGAAAGTAAAAACGTGGAAGACCAACAGGAAACCGCCGCAGAAGCGGTCCCCGTCGCTGCAGCAGCGCTGCGGCAGGAAGAGCGGGACCGCCAGAGACGCCTGCAGGGATTGCAAATGCAGCGCGAGCGCATCCTTTCCGAGCGGACCAGCAGCCCGCACCGCCGCTCCGCCTTGGAACTGGCGCTGGCCGACGTGGAACGCGAACTAGAGCAGCTCGGCTGGACCATCCATATCTAGGTTGCCCCGCACATTGCGCGTGACGCTCTGCTGCGTCGGCTAAGAGGAATAAGAATGCCGCTTTTTCTCGGCGTCGATGCCGGTGGCACCACGACCACGTATGTGCTGGCAGATGAGCAGGGTGAACTCGCGCGCGCCGAAAGCGGCAGCATCAAGCGCATGCGTGTTTCGGCCGACGCCGCTGAGGCTAATCTCAAGACCGCCTGTGACGACCTGGAGCGCCGTAGCGGGCGCAGCCTTCACGAAGTTACCCGCACCTGTATTGGCGCCGCCGGCTTCTCCGTCCCACTCGTCTCCGAATGGCTCGTTGCCGCCTTTGCGCAGCGCACCGGCGGCGAACTTCTGCTGGTGGGCGATGTAGTCATTGCTCTGGACGCCGCCTTTCAGGGCGGACGTGGCGTTCTTGTGCTCGCTGGTACCGGTTCCAACGTAGCCGCGCGCACCGCGGACGGCCGCCTGACCAATGCGGGCGGATGGGGTCCCGCGGTAAGCGACGAGGGCTCGGGCCATGCCATCGGTCGCGACGCCGCTCGGGCTGCCTTTCGCGCGATCGATGCCGACGAGTACACGGTTCTCACCAACCGCATCGCCGCCTTCTGGCAGGTCGATCTACCCGGCATGGTGGCGCACGTCAACACGTATCCACCTCCTGACTTCGCGCGCCTGGTGCCGCTGGTCGCCGAGGCCGCCCGTGAAGGCGATCCGGCCGCTCAGGCCGTGCTGCGTCAAACCGGAACTGCGCTCGGCGAAACCGCGTTGCTGGCCGTCGGCAAGGTCCGGCGGATGGAAGGTGACGCGTACGCCGGTCCGCCGCCCGTCGCCTTCGCCGGCTCGGTTCTCCGCTACGTGGAGCCCGTGCGCACTTCGGTCGTCGACACGCTGCTTGCTGAGCACCCCGGCATCCAGGTGCTGCCAGACATCGTCGAGCCGGTGCAGGGTGCCCTCTGGCGCGCACGGCACAACCCCGTCGCCGCCCTGCACCATGCTGTGGCGCGCTAGCGTCTGAAAGAAGCCACTTCCCGGGGTGAGCGGATGCTGGCTTCAGGAACGGCACAGCTTCAGCTGTAACCTGTCCGGCTTGCAACAGAGCACCCTGCTCACACCCACATAGGCAAACTCGTGCCGGGCACGGCATACTGGTTGGCGTCCCTTGTAAGGAGAAAGAATTGACCTGGAACCGGCGTACATTTCTGCAAATGAGTTCTCTGGCGGCTGGCAGCACGCTGCTGGCACAAAAGCAGCCGCATGAGCACCGCACGTCACTGCACAAAGCGGGCCTCGAGCAGACCTCAGATTTCACGAAGTACGTCAACATCTTTTGCGGGACCGGTGGCCACGGCCACACCTTTCCCGGCGCTACGGTGCCGTTCGGCGCCGTGCAGCTCAGTCCGGATACCGACAACCACGGCTGGGACTGGTGCTCTGGCTACCACCAGATGGACTCGTCCATCATGGGCTTCAGCCACACCCACTTGAGCGGTACCGGTGCCGGCGACCTGCTCGACTTCCTGGTCGTCCCCCGGCTGGGTGAAGTGCGCCTGATCCCCGGCGACAAGCGCCAGCCCGACAACGGCTACCGCACCCGCTTTTCCCACAAAGACGAACACGCAGAACCCGGCTTTTATTCCGTGCGACTCGCAAGCGAAATCCTGGCCGAGCTGACCGCAACCGAGCGCGCCGGCATTCACCGCTACACCTTTCCGCAGTCGCAGGACACACCGCACCTTTTGCTCGACATGTTTCACTGCTATGACGAGCCCGAGAACCTGGAGAGCGGTCATGCGCCCTCGGATGCGGACACGAAGAACAATCCGGTCGGCAGCGCCGAACTGAAGGTCGTCGGCAATAACACCATTCTCGGCGGCCGGGTGGTGCACCGCTGGGCGCCTACGCGCCAGATCTATCTCGCGATGGTGTTCGAAAAGCCGTTCACGAAAGTACAGCTCTACAGCAACATGCAGCCGGCCGACGGCACAGAAGTGAAGGGCCGCACCTTGCACGCCGCCATTTATCCGGACACGACCGGCCCTGTTCTCATCAAGGTCGGCATCAGCATGGTCAGCGCCGAAAATGCTCTGGCCAACGTCAAGGCAGAGGTGCCCGAATTTGACTTCAACGCCGCCCGCGCCGACGCCAAAGCCGCGTGGAACCACGAGCTGTCGCGCATTTCCGTGGACAGCTTCGACACAGAACGCAAGACGGTCTTCTACACCGGCCTGTACCACATGATGTGCGCGCCCACGCTCGCCGACGACGTGGACAATCGCTATCGCGGCATGGACCAGCAGGTACACACGCTCGAAGCCGGCCAGCACAACTACAGCACGTATTCGCTCTGGGATACCTTCCGCGCGTTGCACCCCAGCTATACGCTGTGGCAGCAGGAGCGCGTCGGCCCCATGGTCAACGCACTCGTCCGCATGGCCGAGGAAAGCCCGGCCGGCATGCCCATCTGGCCGCTACAGGGCGGCGAAACTTTCTGCATGACCGGCTATCACTCCGCCAGCGTCATGGCTGAGGCCTGCACGAAGAAGGTGCCGGGCATTGACTGGCAGCGTACCTATGCTGTCATGCGCAAACGCAACATGATCGACGATTACGAGGGCCTGGCCTACTACCGCCAGCTCGGCTACATCCCCGCCGACAAACACGGCGAGTCAGTCAGCCGCGCCATCGAATACATGTACAACGACTGGGCGTGCGCGCACGTGGCCGACGCAGTCGGCCGCTCTGACGACGCCGCCATTCAGCGCAAGCGTTCGCAGAACTATCGCAACCTCTTCGACCCGCAAACCGGGTTCATCCGCGCCAAAACGAGCGACGGTCAGTGGACGCCGAACTTTGATCCCAAAGCGACTGGCCATTTCGCTCGCAACGCTCCCGGAGCATACCGCGACTACACCGAGTCAAACGCCTGGCAGACCACCTTTTTCGTCCAGCACGACGCCAAGGGCTACATCGAAACCTTCGGTGGCCGCGACGCCTTCAATGCAAAGCTCGACTCTCTCTTTGTGCAGGAGCCCGGGGTCAGCAATGAAGAAGTGGTGGACATGTCCGGATTCATCGGCCAGTACGTTCACGGCAACGAGCCAAGCCACGCAATCGTCTTCCTTTACACCTACTCCGGCCAGCCGTGGAAGACGCAGATGCGCACACGCCAAATTCTGGACACGCTCTACCACAACGACTTCGATGGTCTGGCTGGTAACGAGGACTGCGGCCAGATGTCGGCCTGGTACGTGATGGCCGCCATGGGTCTGTACGCGGTCGACCCCGTCAGCGCAACCTACGTGCTCACCGCGCCAAGCTTTGACAACGTACGGATCCGCCTTGCGAGCGGTCGTGAAATTACGATATCCGCAAAGCACAACGCGCCAACCGATCAATACATCCAGCAGGTCAAGTTAAACGGCAAGCCGCTCGATCGCCTCTGGGTCACCCATGAAGAACTGAACGCCGGCGCGCGCCTGGAGTTCACCCTTGGACCGGAACCGAACAAAACACTTGGTGTCGATCCGAAGGTCGCGCCACCCTCGCTCACCGCATGAAGCGCAGCAGAGGGAAGCGATAAAAGTCTCTGCCCATGCTTCGCGCGCTGTCTGCGCGCGGGTTGGGTCTAGCGCTCCTGTGTAAAGAGAAGTAACTCTTCCACCCACTGAAATCCTGAGCGAAGCGAAGGACCTGCTGTTGCAAACTCTCGCGAAGCGAGAGAATACCCACCGCCCCTCCGCTAAACTGGAACGACACACTCAGGAGCACGTCCCCTCGCATGTCACTCGCAGCGCAAACCAAGGCGCTCACCTTTCAGGAAATCCTTTTCGCCCTCCAGCGTTTCTGGGCAGAGCGCGGTTGCGTGCTGCAGCAGCCCTTTGACGTCGAAGTCGGCGCTGGCACCATGAGCCCCGACACCTTCCTGCGTGTGCTCGGGCCGAAGCCGGTGCGCATCGCCTACGCGCAGCCCTCGCGCCGCCCCGCCGACGGCCGCTACGGCGAGAACCCGAACCGTCTCTACAAGCACACGCAGCTGCAGGTCATCCTCAAGCCGCCGCCGGCGAACATCCAGGACCTCTATCTCCAAAGTCTCGAAGCCATCGGCATCGTGCTCTCCGACCACGACATCAAGTTCGAAGAAGACAACTGGGAGTGGCCCGTCGGCGGTGCCTGGGGCGTCGGTTGGCAGGTCATGATGGACGGCCAGGAGATCACGCAATTCACGTACTTCCAGCAGGGCGGCGGCCTCGACCTCGACCCCATCACTGGCGAGATCACCTACGGCCTCGAACGCCTCGCGCAGTTCCTGCAGGACGTCGACTCCATCTTTGAAATCGAGTGGGCGCGCGAGCCCGACACCGGCAAGGTGACCACCTACGGCGAGATCCGCCTGCCCGAAGAACAGCAGCTCTCTGCCTACAGTTTCGACTACGCTGACGTCGAAAAGCTCTGGCTGCACCTCAACACCTACGAAGCCGAGTGCCTCGCCCTACTCGATACGGCCAAGAGTTTCAGCGAAGAAGAAGACGCACAACGCCTCAAGCGCTTTCCCGTGCTCGGCGCCTATGAGCTCGCGCTCAAGTGCTCGCATTTGTTCAACAACCTCGACGCACGCGGCGCTATCTCCGTCACCGAGCGCGTCGGCGTCATGGCCCGCATCCGCAACCTGATTGTCGGCATCGCGAAAGCCTACGCCGCACAGGGCGAGCGCCTCACCGCACTACCACCTGCCGCAGCAGCACCGGAGGCGGCGCATGGCTGATTTCCTCCTCGAACTCGGCCTGGAAGAAGTTCCCGCCCGCATGCTCGCCGACGCCGAAGCGGAGCTCGTGCTGCGCGTACGCGAGATGCTGGGCCGCGAACGCCTCATCGCCGAACACGCCGTGATCGAAAGCTTCTCCACACCGCGCCGCCTCGCCGTGCTGGTGCACAACGTCGCACTGCAGCAGCCCGACGCGGAAGAAGATCTGACCGGCCCGCCGGTCAAAGCCGCCATCAAGGACGGTCAGCCAACCGCCGCCGCGCACGCTTTCGCGAAGAAAGCCGGCGTTCCGGTCGAAGAGCTCCGCACCATCACCAACGCCAAAGGTGAGTACCTCGCGGCCACGCTGAAGCACGCCGGCCAGCCCGCCGCGGAGGTCATCGCCGCCGAGCTCCCGCGCGAGATCGCCGCCATCTACTGGGCCAAGAACATGTACTGGCGTCCGGGCAAGCCCGAGCGTTTCGTACGCCCAGTGCAGTGGATCGTCGCTCTGCTCGACAACGCCATCGTTCCCGTGCGGTGGGCCGGTAGAACCGCCGCGAACCTCACCTACGGCCACCGCATCCTCTACGGCGCGGAGCCCATCGCCATCGCACATCCAGGTGCCTACCGCGAAACCCTGCGCAGCGCCTTCGTTGTCGCTGACGTGGAACAGCGCCGCCAGACCATTCGCAAAGCACTCGACCGCGTCACCCGCACCGCCCCCGGCGCGCGCTGGCGCGAAGACCACGCGCTCGTCGATAAGACGACGCATCTGACCGAATGTCCATCCATTATTCTCGGCAGTTTCGAGCCCGAGTACCTGCGTCTTCCAGAGGAAGTTCTGGTCACCGTCATGCGCGACCACCAGAACTACTTCGCGCTCGAAGGCGCCGATCGCAAACTGCTGCCGCATTTCCTCGCCGTGCTCAACACCGATGCAGACGAGCGCGCGCAAGGCATGATCCGTCACGGCAATGAGCGCGTCATCCGTGCCCGCTTCAACGACGCGCGCTTCTTTTATGAGTTCGATCAGCGCACGCCACTTACCGATCGCCTGGGTTCACTCGAAAAGATAACCTTTCAGCGCGACCTGGGCAGCTACGCCGCAAAGACCGAGCGCATTCGTACCGTCGCCGCAAGGCTCGGCGCGCTCGCCCAGCAAGGCGGCAAAACGATTGACCTCGTCGCGCTCGACACCGCCGCGCAACTCAGCAAAACCGACCTGACCAGCGAGCTCGTAAAGGAATTTACCGAGCTGCAGGGCATCGTCGGCGGCCTCTACGCCCGCGCGCAGGGCCATGGCGAGCCAGTTGCCATGGCTATCTACGACCACTATCTGCCAGCGTCCATCGAAGACAGCATCCCGCGCACCCTCGAAGGCGTCCTGCTCTCGCTAGCCGACAAGGCTGACACCATCGATGGCATGTTTGGACTGGGCCTGGAACCCACGGGATCGAAAGATCCTTTCGCCCTTCGCCGCGCCGCCAACGGCATCATTAAGATGCTCGCGGAAAGCACGCTCCCCTTAACGCTGTCGCAGGTCGCCGAAGCCGCGGGAGCCCACTCCAACACCACACTGCCGTTCCTGCGCGAGCGGCTTGAATGGTACCTCCGCGAAGTCCGCGGCTCCGCATACGACACGGTCAACGCAGTCATGGCCACCGCGCCCGAAGACGTCCGCGACGCCATGAGCCGCGTCGACGCAGTCACCTCCGCGCGCTCGACCGACGACTTCGCCGCGATCAGCGCCGCCTTTAAGCGCATGCGCAATATTGTCGAGCAGGCACAGCAAAAGGGTGAGCGTTTCGCCTCCGCAGCCGAGATCGCAGCCACACTCTCGCACGATGCGGAGAAGCAACTCGCCACCGAAGCAGATGACCGCGCGGCGCAGGTCGAAACCGAGCGCAAGCAGGGCAACTATGACGGAGCGCTACGCTCCATTGCAGAAATGCGTCCCGCCGTTGACACTTTCTTCGACAAAGTCATGGTCATGGCACCCGAATCCGACCTGCGCGCCGCCCGCCTCGGCCTCCTGAAGCAGATCGTCAACGACTTTAGTCGCATCGCGGACTTCAGCCAGATCGTTCCCACAGCGCAATAACGTTGGACCGTTTCACGCAACCTGCCATCGGGCGCATGCCTTGCGTCTTAAGTCAGCCTTTGCAATCGCGCGATCAACTTCTCTGCAAGCGGCTCGCCGCTTTCCGTCCAAAGCAGCCGCGAGCTGATGCCGCAGTGCTTCTCCACGCTCAGCACAAACGCCAGCAGCTTCTCCACATTCTGCTTGATGCGCTCCGCCCCGGTCTCGTCCACATCTTGGTCTTCCTGCACCCACGGCGTATCCAGGCCAAAGTCCACGCGGATATGCCCGTTCTGCTCGTAGGCGCCGTCATCGAACTCGGGGCCGAAGCCGATCACCTTCACCGTCGCCGGCTGCAGTCGCCACGTCGCAGCCACGCCCGCTGCCGCGGCGTCCGGCTGCCATAGCTGCCATTTCGCCTCAAATTCATATGCCATGTCGTCGTGGAGTTGCTCAGTTGCCTCTGCTATCGCATTCGCAGCGAGTGAATCATCGCTCTCCTGCGCACGCTCGTCATCGACGAAGACGCGTTGAAACACGGGAGACTCGTGCCAATCCAGCGGCAGCGTGCTGGCTACGGCAACACGCGGGCTGCCGGAAACACGCGCAAACTGCGCCAGCACGGCTGTGAGCTTGTCAGGCAGCGCGGCAAGACGAAAATTCGGAAACCAGAGACTCAGGTAAAGCTGATCGGACATACTGCAACGTTGGATGCACCGGTGAGAAGATAGCTGCAGGATGCGGCAGCGGCAGACGCAGAGAAGGTGATCGGCAGAACCGGCAGGCCACGTTCGCGCGTGCAGCGGCTGCGGCGCTGGCTGCTGGTTTCGGTGATCGTCTTCGCCGCGCTTCTCGCCACCCTCATCGGCTACACGCGCTATCGCGCGCTTAGGGCTCGGCTCAACCTTCCACGCCAGCTCGGGTTCGACATCAAATCGCAGGCGGACAGCTTCACCATCTCGCGCAGCGGGGTCGACGGCCGTCCCCTCTTCACGATTCACGCCTCCAAGGCGATCCAGCACAAGAACGGCATCACTACTCTGCGCGACGTAAACGTCACGCTCTACGGCCCGCCCGGGTCCAATCGCACCGACAGCATTCGCGGCGCCGAGTTCGAATACGACCAGGCCAACGGCGTCGTCCGCGCCATGGGCGACACGCTGCTCGACGTCGGCGTCGCCGAGGGTAGCAACGCACCCGCGAACGCCAAGCGCCTGACCATGCAGGGCAAGGGGCTCGTCTTCCTCCAAAAGCTCGGCATCGCCTCGACAAAGGAGCAGATTCGCTTCCAGTATGGCGACTCACAGGGCGAGGCGATCGGCGCAGACTACGACATGGACACCGGCCTGCTCACGCTGCAGCATGACGTTCACCTGCACAGCACTGAGAACGGGCATCCGGAACGGATCGATGCGGCCTCTGCGCAACTGGATCGCAACACCCGCATCGCCACGCTGCAGGACGCAACCTTGACCGACGCCGGCGATTCCATGCAGGCCCCGCACATGGTCGCGTCGCTCCGTTCGGCACCCGACGAGCATGCCGGCACATTGCAAAAGCTCGATGCATCCGGCGGCGTCATCCTGCACACGGCCGCTGGCCAGCGCGTTCAAGCGCCCGAACTGCACGCTGACGTAACGCCGCAAAACCGGCTCGCGCAGGTCACGATGCAAAGCGGTGTTCATCTGCAGGACGACCGGACGGAAGCCTTCTCACAACGAGCCCTCTTGCGCTTCAACAACGGTCATGCAGATCATCTGATGATGACCGGTCAAACCCGTGTGCGGCAGAGCGCTGGCGCCGGCATTTCACGCACGCTCGATGCGGCGGAGGTCGAGTCCTCGCTGCAGGACGTCGGCGGCTCGCACCTGTCCCTCGGCGAGCTGCACGCCACAGGCATGGCGAAACTGGTCATGCTTCAACCGGCAAAGCAGGCCGGTCGCGTCGAACGGACAGAACTGGCCTCGCCAGCCCTGATCGCGCACAGCGTTCCAGGATCCCGCACTGGACCACTACGCGACTTGCAGGCAAACGGGCGAGCTCGCCTGACAGAGGATGACGGCGCAGGCACCATCCAGACCAGCACCAGCGACAACCTGACCGCCGCATTTGCCGTCACCGGCGATCCAATGCAGCCTTCTTCGTCGCTTGATTCCGTCGTGCAGCAGGGGCATGTCACGATCCACGAGATTCACCCGGCAACGACTGCCTCGCCCATCACGTCAGCACGGTCAGCTTCACAGGCAGACGCCGCTGCCGACCACGCTGAGTTCCGCGCAGCCAATAACCTCCTCGTTCTCACCGGCGCACCGCACGTCTCCGGCGACGGCCTGCAACTCTCGGCTACCCAGATTTCACTGCACCGCGATAGCGGTGACGCGGAGGCTACCGGCACGGTGCGGGGCAGCATTGCGCAAACTTCGAATGCCGCGCCTACAACGAAGAACCGCAGCACCAACGCCACACAATTCGCCGGTGATTTCGTCCGGCTCACGCATAGCACCGGAGCTGTACTCCTCCAGGGTGGCAGCACAGACGCGCGGCTGTGGACTGCCACTGGCCAGGTGGAAGCACCCGCGATCGAAGCCGATCAAAAGGCGAGTACCTTGCATGCATTCGGCACCGGCGTAACAACGGGGGGTGCCACCGTGAAAACCGTGTTGATACAACCGCCATCAGGCGCGGGCGTCGCCGCCTCCGGCGGTTCCACGGACGCACGCAGTCCTACGCGCGTCTTTAGCCGCGACCTGTTCTATCACGGCAGCAGCGCGGGCAAGCCCGGCACCGCCGACTTCCGCGGCGGCGTGCGCCTGCTTCAAGGCGACGACGTCATCACCTCCGACAGCGCGACCGCGATCCTGCAACCCGCCGCTGCGACGCAAAGCGGCCCCGCTGCACAGGCCGTTCCCATGCTCGCCAGCGATCTGCAATCCATCACCGCTGAAGGCCACGTGCGCGTTCAGCAGGGCGACCGCACTGCAACCGGCACGCACCTGCTCTATACCGCCAGCAGCCGCAACGCCGTTCTTACCGGCACGCCCGGCGCGCCGCCCGTGGTGCACGACCCCATGCAGGGCACACTCACCGGGACGCAGCTCACGCTGCACATGGGGCAGGGCAAGGGCGATAATCAAGTGCAGGTCAGCGGCGCTCCCGCTGCGCCCGTACATACCGAGCTCGACGTACCCGATAAACGGAGCGGGCCAGGCTCGCAAGCACGCTCATCAGCGGGCAGAAAGTCACATCCCACACCGTAATGCGCACATTGCAGACCGACGGAATCGCAAAAAGCTATGGTGGCCGCCAGGTTGTGCGCGGCGTCGACCTGCGCATCGAGCAGGGCGAGGTCGTCGGTTTGCTCGGTCCAAACGGCGCGGGCAAAACCACCAGCTTCTACATGATCGTGGGCCTGGTGCGTCCGGACGCCGGCCGCATCCTCGCCGACAATGAAGACATCTCGCGCCTGCCCATGTACCTGCGCGCGCGCGATCACGGCATCAGCTACCTCCCGCAGGAACCGTCCGTCTTCCGCAAGCTCACAGTGGAAGAAAACATTCTTGCCATCCTGGAAACGCAACCCGGCAATTGGGAAAGCCGCCGTGCCCGCGCCGGCGAGCTCCTGGAGCAGCTTAACCTTACCCATATCCGGGAAACCCGCGGCTACGCCCTCTCGGGTGGCGAACGCCGCCGCGTTGAGATCGCCCGCTGCCTCTGCATCCAGCCCTCATTCATCCTGCTCGACGAGCCCTTCAGCGGCATCGACCCCATCGCCGTGCTCGACCTGCAGGAAATCATCTTCGCCCTCAAAAACAGCGGCATCGGCGTGCTGATCACCGACCATAACGTCCGTGAAACCCTCAGCGTCACCGATCGCGCGTACATCATCGCCGAAGGCCGTATCTTCCGACAGGGCACGCCCGGCGAACTGGGCCGCGACCCGGAAGTGAAGCGCATTTACCTCGGCAATAACTTCCAGCTGTAACCGACTCACCTGCAAAAGGCTTCAGTCCTGGACCGATTTCCCCGCATGACCCGAAACGGCACCGCTGCCGCCTTGGTGTTCGCATTGAAGCGGCAAAAGACGCTCTCCGCGCAGTACACTTATCTTCAGCAAGCAATTCCACTGCCAATCTCGCGATTGGCCTCGTAAAGGGTCCCCTCTGCTCCAGCCCAAGCTCCATCTGCGTGTCTCCCAGCGCCAGGTGCTCACCCCGGGCCTGGTGCAGATGGTCAATGTTCTGGCGCTGAACAAGCTGGAACTCAAGGACATGATCAACGCAGAGGTCGTCGAAAATCCTCTGCTTGAGGAGATTGACGATACCTCCGTAACCTACGACGAACTCGCCGGGCGCGAGGGTGACCGCGAGCTTTCCGCAGAACAGAAAACCGCCGAGCAGGAGCGCAAAGAAAAGGACCCCTTCGACGAGATCGACTTCGGCAGCTACTTCCAGGATTACCTCGATCCGGGCTACCGGACCGGTGGCGGCATCTCGACCGAAGACGTCGACACACCGTCTTTCGAACATTTTCTTTCCAAGCCGGGAACGCTGACGGATCACCTGCTGTGGCAACTCAGCTCCCAGGTGCTGCGCAATGAGGTCCGCACCGCTGCCGAGTGGATCGTCGGCAACCTGGAAGAAAGCGGCTACCTGAGCGCCTCGCTCGAGGAGTTGGTGGCTGCTTCCGATGACCCCGCCATAACCGCAGCCGTGGCCCAGGAGGCGCTCACCGTCGTGCAGGGCCTCGATCCCATCGGCGTCGGCGCACGCTGCCTGACCGAGTGTCTGCAACTGCAACTCACGATGCAGCAACGGGAGCTGCAGGCCGTTATGCGCGCGGGCCACGACGGCGACGAGCTCATGGCATGCCGGCGCAGCGAACGCAACCTGCAATTTTCTCTCGCGCTTTGCATTGCGCAACACCATCTCCTGCTCCTGCAAAAGCGGGACATCCGCGAGCTCAGCCGCTTGCTCGGCGCCACCCCCGAGCACACAAACGCAGCCATTGCCATCATCCGCACACTCGACCCCCGTCCCGGCCAGCGCTTCGAGCATCACGAGACCCGCCTCATCGAGCCCGATGTGGCGTTCGCCCGCCGGGGCGACGACTGGGCCGTCGTCATGAACGAAGAAGACTTGCCCGCGCTGCGGCTCAACGCCGGCTACCGCCGCATGTTGCGCAGTGGCACCGCCGACCGCGAGGTGCAGGATTACGTCAAAGAGCGCTACCGCTCGGCCGTCCAGCTTCTCCGCAACATCGAACAGCGCAAGAACACCATCGTGCGCACCTGCGAGGCGATCGTTCGCCGCCAGGGCGACTTTCTCGAGCGTGGCGTCGACGCCCTGCGCCCCATGATGATTAAGGAAGTCGCTGAGGAAATCGGCGTGCACCCCTCCACCGTCAGCCGCGCCGTCTCCAATAAATACGTCCACACCCCCCAGGGCGTCTATGAACTCCGCTTCTTCTTCACCGAGGGAGTGAACGGGCCGGAGGGCGGCGATCTACCCTTGATGCTGCTCAAGAAGAAAGTCCGCAAGCTGATCGAAGAAGAGGACACCGCAAAGCCTCTCACCGACGATGCGCTCGTCACTGAACTGGCCAAACAAGGCATCCAGGTGACACGCCGTTCTGTCGCGAAATATCGCGAAGACATGCAGATTCCAAGCACCCATCAGCGCCGCCGCCGAACCTGACCAGTAGTGGCCTCCACCCATCGCCTGCCCGCATCCAACGGCAGATACAAGGGGGTCCGCATGGATCTGGAAATCACCGGCAGGGGCACGACCGTCACGCAAACGCTGCGGCAACAGGCAGAAGCAGGGCTTGACCGTATTGAACGGATACTTGGCCCAAAGAGCTCCGCCAAGGTAGTGCTCACCTGCGAGAAGAACCGCTGCGTCGTGGAGGTCGCCATTTTCAGCGCGCTGCACGACCTTTCCGCAAAGTGCGAGGCCAAAGTGCCCATGCACCAGGAGCCGCAGGAGCTTGCCGCCGCTCTGGCCGAGGCCTTGAACAAAGTAGAGTCACAGGCTCTTAAGAATAAAAAGAAAGTCGTCACTACCCGCCACCACCCTGAGCAGAACGCGCTCGGCTCCATACGCCTGCAATCCGCTGATGACGTCGACGTGAACGGCATCGACCCGGAATCCAAGCGGCTCGGCGAAAGCAAAACGGGCATCGGCAAAGCGATGAACACTTTGGACGATGGAGAACTGCACGAGGAACAGCAGGTCGTTCAGTAGCTCTCTCTGAAACGGAGCGCGGCACCCTGCCGCGCTCTCCTTCAAGGAAGGCGCGATGCCTGCATATCCGAGGGCTCCAGCGGCGCCAGTCGCTGAGCTAGCCACAAACGAGGGTGCTAGCATTTGCCCATGCCGGGCGACCGTGAGCAAATTCCCTCCAACCCAGACGAGCCGCGGGAAGGCTCCGCGCCCAGCGCCGCAGGCACGCACACACAGCACCAACTCATTATCCTCACCGGCATGTCCGGAGCAGGCAAACAGTCCGCCTTGCGTTCCTTCGAAGACCTTGGCTACTACTCCGTCGACAACCTGCCGCTCGAGCTCATCCCGCAGTTTGCCGAACTGATCAGCAGCTCCAGCGAGATCTATCGCGCAGCTCTCGGCGTCGACGTTCGCGAAGCTCTGCTCGACCGCTTTCCACAGATCCTCAAGCAGGTGCAGCCGCTGCTGCCCACCACGGTGCTGTTCTTGGACGCGGCCGACGATGTGCTCGTTCGCCGCTACTCCGAAACGCGCCGCCCGCATCCGCTCGGCCGTGATGAGGGTGTCCTCACCCAAATCCACACCGAGCGCCGCCGTCTCGAGACCATTCGCAACGTTGCTGACGTGTTACTCGACACCACCCGCTTCAACGTGCACGAACTCCGCGCACACATCAATGCCCAGTTCGGTCGCGAATCGCAGCAAGAGGCCATGCTCATCTCCATCATGAGCTTCGGCTTCAAGAACGGCGTGCCCCCTGAGGCGGACCTCCTGCTAGACGTGCGCTTTCTGCCCAACCCTCACTTCATCCCCGAGTTCCGCCACAAGACCGGCCAGGACTCCGGTGTCGCCGAGTACGTGAAGAGCTTTCCGCAAACCGGCGAGTTCCTCGACCGCACCACTGATATGCTGCTCTTTCTGCTGCCGCACTACGTTCGCGAGGGCAAAAGCTACCTAACCGTTGCGCTCGGCTGCACCGGCGGCCAGCACCGCTCTGTCGCGCTGGCGGAAGACCTCACCACGCGGCTCAAGGAAGCCGGCTATCGGGTCAAAACATCTCATCGCGACATGCCGCGCTAACAGTTCACGTCAGGTCCACACATGGCTCGTCAACTACACTGGCAACAGGTGTCGACGCACACGAAAAGCCGCCGAAAGCTCCAAAGGACAATGGCCGCATGAGGCGTATCTGGCGGCTTTTTCTTTACCAGCGGCCGTACCTCTTTTACACCTTCTGCTCCATGCTGCTCATGGCGGTCGTCGGCGCCATGGCCGCTCTGCGCATCCTGCTCGTCAAGCCCATCTTTGACAACATTCTCAGCGCCGAGTCCTCCGACCGCAGTATCCTGCGCTTTCCCATACCCCATACCCACCACGCCCTGGACCTGCGACCGTTTGTGCCCGCGTTCCTGCACAACGCATGGAACACGGTTGCCTTTGTACTGGTGCTGTCTGCATTCGTCAAAGCTGCCTGCGATTACCTGGGCACCTACCTGGTGAACTATGCCGGATTTGGCATGGTTACCGACCTGCGAAACGATCTCTATAACGCGGTTCTTCGTCGCTCCACGGCCTTCTTCCAGCGTTACACCACCGGCGCTCTGCTTTCCACGCTGATCAACGATATCGAGCGCGTGCAGATCGCTATGTCTAGCGTGCTTAGCGACTTTCTGCAGCAGCTATTCACGCTCATCTTTACCGCTGCCGTGGTGATCATCTATGGCGGCAATCTCGCTTGGGTGCTGCTGTTTTTCGTCGTAATTGTTCTTCTTTCCGCGCGCCGCATTGGCCGCCGGGTTCGCGTAACTACCCGTGGCGGCCAGGATAAGCTCGCCGAGATTCAAAACATCCTGCACGAAACACTCACGGGCAATCGCATCGTGAAAGCCTTCGGCATGGAACTGTGGGAAATGGCGCGGTTTCGTCGCGCTGCCCGGAAGCTCTTCCGCGCCAACCTTCGCAGCATCGGTGTGCAGGCACTCTCATCGCCGCTCATGGATGCGCTCGCCTCGCTCGCGATTGCACTGCTGCTCAAGCTCGGCCGCGATCGCATCGTCCATCACCAAATGACGGCGGGCTCGTTCATAACCTTTTTGATTGCTGTCTTTACGCTCTACGACCCGGTCCGCAAGCTGGCCATGTTCTACAACAACTTTCAGCAGGCACTCGGCGCGAGCGACAAGATCTTTCAGTTCCTCGACGAAGAGGACGAGCTTCCCGAAAAGAAAACGGCAGTGCGCCTGCCCGGCTTTGCCGATTCCATCGAATTTCAGAACGTCGGCTTTTTCTACAAGGACGAGGAAGACTTCACACCGCGGCCCGTGCTGCGCTCCATCGACCTGACCGTCCGTCGGGGCGAGCTTATCGCTCTAGTCGGTCCTAGCGGCTCCGGCAAATCGACTCTGGTGAATCTCATCCCGCGCTTCTTCGATCCGACCTCCGGCTCCATCCGCATCGACGGCCACGACCTGCGGGACGTAAACGTCAGCAGCCTGCGCCAGCTCGTCGGCACCGTCACACAGGAAACCGTGCTCTTCAACGACACCGTGCGCAACAACATCGCCTACGGTCAGCCCAACGTCTCGCTCGATCGCGTACAGGCCGCCGCCCGCGCCGCTCTGGCCGAAGATTTCATCTCCGCCATGCCCGAAGGCTACGGAACCGTTCTCGGCGAGCGCGGCCACCGCCTCTCCGGCGGCGAACGTCAACGCATCGCTATCGCACGCGCTTTATTGAAGGACGCACCGATTCTCATCCTCGACGAAGCCACCTCCGCGCTCGACTCCGAAAGCGAATCGCTCGTCCAGCAGGCGCTTGCAAATCTCATGCAGGATCGCACCGCACTCGTCATCGCGCACCGGCTCTCCACCGTGCGCCGCGCCGACCGCATCCTGGTGCTCGAAGCGGGCGAGATCGTTGAGAGCGGCACACACGCCCAACTCGTCAATGCCGGAGGTCTTTACCAGCGCCTCTATGAGCTTCAATTCAATCAGGACGATCTGCCGGTTCCCAGCGAGGCCCTGCCCCTTGAACCAATTCCAAACTGAACCTGCGGCCCTGTCTCGCTTCAGTGCCGCGCTCACCCATGTGTGTCACACCAACGTGCGGCACACTCACGTATAAGGGAGGACGATGGCTGGCATCCTCTTCATCATCTCCGCGCCCAGCGGGTCCGGTAAGTCCACCCTCGTCGACCAGGTCCGCCGCCTCGTCGAAGGCCTCGACTTCTCCATCTCCTACACCACGCGCGCGCCTCGCGGCTCGGAAA
>CAXUEG010000032.1:0-1972 GCA_964249935.1 uncultured Terriglobus sp. | reverse complement strand
CTTCGTTACCCGCGCGCGCTTCGAGCAGATGATCGCCGACGACGCTTTCCTGGAATGGGCCGACGTCTTCGGCAACTATTACGGCACCGCTCGCTCCGCGCTCGCGCTCGCGGGCGAGCACCACCGCGACCTCCTGCTCGACATCGACGTGCAGGGCGCGATGCAGGTCATCCAGCGTATGCCCGAAGCTGTTTCCATCTTCATCATGCCGCCCAGCCCCGCCGTGCTGGAGACGCGCCTGCGCAACCGCAGCATCGCCGAGCATATGACCGATGAGACCGTGATCCAGCGCCGCTTGCAGCAGGCCCGGGGCGAGCTGGAATGGCTGCGCCACTATCGTTACGCCATTGTCAACGACGTGCTCGACACCGCCGTTGCCGATCTGCGCAGCGTTGTGCTCTCCGCCCGTGGCGAAACCGATCCGCTTATGCTCGAAACCGCGCACGCCTGCGAAACGCGCGGGTGGTCGCCTCGCCTTTCTGAAGCGCTGAGTAATTTTGCGATCGCCGAACCTGTTTAGCTCATCCTGCAAAATATCGTTTCCGACCGACGCGCCAATACACGCAGTTTCGAGTACATTAGCGGCAAGCATCCACAATGCAAGCAACACCGCGCAAGCGGACTTGAAGGAGCGCACCATGCACATGGACGACTCATTGCTGAACAAGTACAGCCTGGTCAAAGGCGCCGCTCGCCGCGCGCGCCAGCTTCAGAACGGCGCCACACCACTCATCGCAACCACAAGCATGAAGGCTTGCCGCGTTGCGCAGGACGAAATCCGCACCGGTCACGTACGTTTCATCGTGCCACCGCGAAACAAGACCGAGTCCTCGCAATTGCACGCTTAACGGCAGCTCTTTCGATGTGCGCCGCGCCGCTACAATCGCGCTATGCCCGACGCCGCACGCCAATCGTCTGACATCTTGCCGCACCCGGACGATCTGCGCGCCTACGTAAATTATCTGCGCGATCTCGGCGTCTACGATCTGCTGGCGCAGCCTGGGACATCAGCGGCGGCTGAGGCGGAGATCGAAGCCTGGGCCCAGACCAACCTGCGCTCTTCCGCCACAGTCAGCGACCAGCCGAATCGTGCAGCCGCGCCTCCGCAGAACCCGGCGGCCACCGGCGCGAACCAGACCAGGCCGTTACGGCCACCCGCGTTGCCCGCACGGGTTAGCACGCCCACACTCAGCCCCTTCGATCGGGCGCAGCAGCGCCGCAATGGTGTCTCTGCGCAACCACTTGCTCCACTTCGCCCGAACGCCGGACCTCTCATCGAGATCACGCCGCCCACAAGCCCCTCAGTGGTTCCCGCGATAATTGCCAGCCAGCCGCAAGCCCCAGCGACCTTCGCTCAAGACATGCCCGCACCCACGCCTTTCAATCAGTTGGCTCCGCTGCCAGCCACTCGGATCACACCGGGCGAAAAGCCGGCAGCGCTCGAAGCGCTTCGCAATCACATTGGCGACTGCACCCGCTGTCCGCTCGCCTACGCCGGCCGCCACAGCATCGTCTTTGCCGACGGCGATCCGAATGCGAAGCTGATGTTTGTCGGCGAAGGTCCGGGCGCCGATGAGGACGAACAAGGCCTGCCTTTCGTCGGAAAAGCCGGCCAGCTGTTGAACAACATGATTTCGGCAATGGGACTGCAACGTAAACAGGTCTTCATCGCGAACATCGTGAAGTGCCGCCCGCCCAAGAACCGTACACCTGAGCCGATCGAAGCCAACACTTGTTCGCCCTTTCTTCTGCAACAGATCGACACCGTGCAGCCGCAGGTCATCGTCGCTCTGGGTGGCACGGCTGCAACTTACCTGCTCGGTGTCAAGCAATCGCTTACCTCGTTGCGGGGCCAATGGTTCGACGTGCGCGGCGCAAAGTGCGCCGTCACGTATCACCCGGCGTTTTTGCTCCGCGATCCGCGGCAAAAAGGCGAAGCCTGGAAAGACCTGCAGCGGGTGATGACCGAACT
>CAXUEG010000031.1:12482-18819 GCA_964249935.1 uncultured Terriglobus sp. | reverse complement strand
GTCTGCGCATCGACCCTCGCGCCCACTCCCGCACCCAGCCCAGGCCTTAAAATCGCGAAATGGTCTCCATCTATCAGCGTGCACTCGGCTCGGATTTTGCGCGGCTGCATCCAGAGATCCAGCGCCGTTTCGGTCTGCACTCCGGCAGCGCTACAGCCTCTGTAGGCACGGGCGTCATGGAGGAAGTCTGGCACGGCAAGCCCTTCACTCTGCCGTTCCTCTACCTCGGCACCTGGCGCGCCATCATGTTCCCGGAGCACGGCCGTCAGGTGCCGTTCACCATCCAGAACTACGCGTACCGCGACAGCCTCGGACGCGAGACCGTCACCTGGGTGCGTACGTTCTCCACGCGGAAACAGCGCCGCTTCGACGCCTACATGATCTGGAGCGAAGCCCGGCAGTGCATCGTCGATTACCTCGGAACCCATCAGCACCTCGCCGTCGACCTCCAGCTTTCTGTAGCAGACAATGGCGGTATCCGCATCCGCTCCGGAGAGCAGCGCTTCTATGAAGGTCCAGTGGCCTTTCGCTTCCCTTCGGCGCTCTCCGGTGTGGCCGAAGTCGAGGAGTGGTACGACGACGATGCACAATGCTTTCGCATCCGCGTCGACGTCCGGAACAAACGCTGGGGTAAGCTCTTCGGCTACCAGGGTTGCTTCCATGTGGACTGGACCACGCCGGCGCCACCATCGGGCATCCTGCCCAGACGCGTAGAAGCCCGCGAGTAGCGGCGCATCTGCTTGGTACCTGCAAACCGGGTGTAATCGGCACCAGGCAGGCACCTTCTGCTCTCGATCGCCCGATCTTCTCTATGCTTAAGGGTGATGCCCAAAATTGATCACCTTGAGTGCTCGCGCTGCCACCACACCGAAGATGCTGCAACGCCAAAAACCCTGTGCCCCGTTTGCGCAGGCACCTTTTACGTTCGCTACGACCTGTCGACATTGCAGGGTACGGACCCGCGCAGCAAAATTGCACCCGTAGACAGCATGTGGCGCTACGCTGCTGTGCTGCCGGACGCAGAGCCGGTGACGCTCAAAGAAGGCTGGACGCCCATGCTCCGCAGCCGACGTCACCGCAATGTCTGGTTAAAGGAGGAGGGTACAAACCCGACCGGCACCTTCAAGGCGCGGGGCCTCTCGCTTGCGGTCACCATGGCTCGGCACTACGGGCTTACCAAGCTCGCCGTGCCAAGCGCCGGCAACGCGGGTGGCGCGCTGGCGGCCTACGCCGCGGCCGCCGGCATGGAGGCACACATCTTCATGCCACAGGACGTGCCGCTGGCAAATCAGGTGGAGTGCCTCGCGTACGGCGCCCATATGACACTCGTCGATGGTCTCATCAGCGACTGCGCCAAGATCGTTGCCGAACGCAAAGAGCGCGAGGGGTGGTTTGACGTCTCCACCTTGAAAGAGCCCTTCCGTGTCGAAGGCAAGAAGACCATGGGTTACGAACTGGTCGAACAGATGCGCTGGACCTACCCCGATGCAGTCTTCTACCCAACCGGCGGTGGCGTGGGCCTGATCGGCATGTGGAAAGCTTTCCAGGAGATGGAGGAGCTCGGCTGGGTCACAGGCAGGCGGCCGAAGATGATCGCGGTACAGGCCGCTGGCTGCGAGCCGGTGACACGCGCGTTTGAACAGGGCCAGGACAGCAGCCAAATGTTCGCAAACGCGCACACACTCGCCAGCGGTCTGCGCGTGCCGAAACCCTATGGCGACTACCTGATCCTGCAGGCCGTGCGTGACTCCGGCGGAACCGTCATCTCCCAGACCGATGAGCAGATCTTCCGCTCCATCCAGGATTGGGGCCGCCATGAAGGCATCCTGCTCAGCCCGGAAGGAGCAGCTGCGACTGCTGCGTATGACCGCCTGATCGAGAGTGGCTTCCTCACCCCGGACGATCGCACCGTCATCTTCAACACGGGAGCAGGGAACAAGTACACCGACGTAATTGCAACCATGCAGCGCGGGCACGCGAACGCAGATCTGGTGGCTGCATGAAAATCTTCCTGTTCGTACTGGCGTCCACCATCTTTGAAGCGGCGGGTGACGCCCTGTTGCGCATTGCGATTCACTCGCACGCCTGGCCCATTCGCGTGGGCTATTTCATGACGGGCGCCGTGTTGCTCACCATGTACGGCACCAGCCTGAACATCGCGCCGGTGGAGTTCGGCAAGGTCGTTGGCCTGTACGTTGCGCTGCTTTACATCGTCTTTCAGGTCACGAACTACATCGCCTTCAGGGCAAAGCCGACGCTTCCCGTATTTGTGGGAGGCGCACTGATCGTCACAGGAGGATTGCTCGTCATTTTTTGGCAACGCCCTGCCATGACGCACGATCCCAACGTGATCGCCACCCGTACCGGACACGACTAGCGTCGTCCCATACCATGGGACCATGCCGCGAATGCGAGCCCTTCTTCTGTCCTCGTCACTGATCATGCTGCCGTTTCCTATGCACGCGCAGGTGCCTGGCGCGCCTGCATCGGGAGCACCGCAGGTTGCCGCAACAGGCACACCGGTGCCTCTGCTGTCCCTGGACACCGTGCACTTTCTCGAAGGAACTTGGAGCGCCACATCGCGTGACGGGCGCACCTCACTTGGATCGTATAGCTTCGTCCGTGAGCTGAACGGTCACGTGCTTGCGCGTCACAGCGCTGTCGATCCGAACTGCGATCCGGTTAAGCAGCCTGTCTGCGGCCGACGTGACCTGTTCTACGTATACCAGGACTCGCCTGGCGCACCGCTGCAGGCGATCAGCTTCGACAATGAGGGTCATGTGGTGCACTACATAGCCAACCTGACCGTTCAGGCATCTACCTCCACGCTGGGCCGCCGCGACTTCGTCCTTTTCGACTCCGACCCGTCGGAGCTTGGTCCGCGCATGCGTCTTCGGTATGAGCACAATGTCGACACTGAAACCGGCAAGGACGTGCTGAACGGAGCATTTGAAACACTGCAGCCAGATGGCCGATGGCTGCCGTTGCAACAGTGGTACGGAACGCGTCAGTAGGAACGACTCGCGCCGCTTACCGACCGACGCGTGGGGCCGTCGTTGCGGCGCCGAATCACGCGCTGGTACCCTTTGCAAGGTATGCAAGAGACCTACAACGGCGTACGCCCGCCCGACTCCGGCCAGCCCATTCTGTACAGCAACGGCAGCTACACCGTCCCCGACCATCCCATCATCCCGTTTATTGAGGGCGACGGCTCGGGCCGGGACATCTGGAAGAACGCCCGAGCGGTGATGGACGCGGCGGTGGAGCAGGCCTACGGCGGCAAACGCCGCGTGGAGTGGTTCGAGATCCTCGCCGGTGAAAAGGCCTATCGCTTGCATAACGACTGGCTGCCGCAGGACTCGGTCCAGGCGTGCATCGATTATCGCGTCTCGATTAAGGGACCTCTGACCACGCCCGTAGGCGGCGGCATTCGATCGCTGAACGTGACGCTTCGGCAGACGATGGACCTGTACCAGTGCGTGCGCCCGGTGAAGCACTACGCCGGCGTGCCCAGCCCCATGAATAAGCCCGACGAAGTGGACGTGGTGATCTTTCGCGAGAACACCGAGGATATCTACGCCGGCATCGAGTTCAAGGAAGGTTCCGCCGATGTCGCGAAGCTGCGCGATTTTGTCAACACCGAACTGCTCGGCAACACGAAAAAGCGTCTCCGCGACGACGCAGGCATCGGCCTGAAACCGATCAGCGTGCATGGCTCCAAGCGCCTCGTCCGGGCGGCACTGCAGTATGCCGTAGACCGCGGCCGCAAGGTCGTCACGATCGTGCACAAGGGCAATATTCAGAAGTTCACAGAAGGCGCTTTCCGCGAGTGGGGGTACGAGGTTGCGACGGAGGAGTTTCGCGACAAGATCGTGACCGAACGCGAGAGCTGGATCCTGGGCGCGCTCGAGAAGGACGCGAGCGCCACGCCTGAGTCGATCGCGTCCATCGTCGAACCAGGCATCAGCTTCGCTCCGGCCAGCTTCGGCGAGACGATTGTCGCCGAAGTGAACGCTGTGCTTGCCGCGATTCGCAAAACGCACGGTAACGGAGAGTGGAAAAACAAGATCCTCGTGAACGATCGCATCTGTGACGCCATGTTCCAGGACCTTTTGCTGAAGCCAGCCGAGTACGACGTCCTCGCCACCACGAACCTGAACGGCGACTACCTTTCCGATGCCGCCGCCGCGCAGGTGGGCGGTCTTGGCATCGCACCTGGCGTGAATATTGGCGACGGTTACGCCGTCTTCGAAGCCACGCACGGCACCGCGCCTCGGCTCGCCGACCAGGACGTAGTCAATCCCGGATCGGTAATCCTCTGCGGCGTCCTGCTGTTCGAACACCTGGGGTGGCATGAGGCAGCGAAGCTGATCGAAAACGCGATGGAGCAGAGCATCCAGCAAAAGTTCGTCACCCTCGACTTCGCCAAGGGTATGCCGGGCGCAACGACAGCCAGGACGAGCGAGTTCGCCGCGCGCATCCGCGAGAATATGAGAGCCATTTCGCAGTGAGACGGCTGACGACGGTTGCATGTGTCGCGCTACTGGTGTTGGAGGTTTCAGTGCTTGCCGGGATGGGCTGGTTACGCTGGGCGGAACGTTCGATTGGCTTCCGCATAACAGCGCCGCAGTTGAGGGTCGAGCGCCGGATTGCACCGGACATGCAGTTCCAGACGCTGGACGGACAGACGATGCACCTTTCTCAGGCCAAGGGCAAAGTCGTA
Source organism: uncultured Terriglobus sp. (assembly GCA_964249935.1). Lineage (GTDB taxonomy): Bacteria > Acidobacteriota > Terriglobia > Terriglobales > Acidobacteriaceae > Terriglobus. Next base: position 14,096 of record CAXUEG010000031.1, on the reverse strand, counting down.
TTCCTGGATTTGTGGGGAACCTGGTGCGTGCAGTGTGTGGCGGAGATGCCGAGGGTCCAAGCTCTTTATGAGCGCTACCGCAGAGATCCCGCCGTTTCATTCCTGATCGTTTCCAGGATGGATTCGACGGCGAAGATCCGGTCGTTCGCTGCCCGAAACCACTATACCTTGCCCTTCTATCCGATAAACGACGCCGACATCCCGGAATGGATGCCGTTGAACCAGTTCCCGTCGACGTTTCTGTTCGATAAGCGCGGCATGCTCGCCGTCGAGCATACAGGCGCTGCAGACTGGGCGAGTCCATCGGTCCTTCGCGTCATCGAACAGTTGAAGGCTGAGTAGATGGACCAGAAGCAAACCATTCCCACGGAAACAGATGTTCTGCTCGTCGGGGCCGGCGTCATGTCCGCCACGCTGGGCACGCTCCTGCAGATGTTGTCGCCGGGGCTGCGCATCACGATCATCGAGTCGCTCGCCGAGGCTGCGGCGGAAAGCTCCGATGCCTGGAACAATGCCGGCACGGGGCATGCCGCGCTGTGCGAGTTGAACTACACGCCGGAGCAGGCGGACGGCTCCGTCGCGATCGACCGCGCGGTCAAAATTAATGAGCAATTCTTGCAATCGCGCCAGTTCTGGGCGGCGCTGGCGGATCGTAGCGAGATCGATCCGACTCTATTCATTCATTCAACGCCGCACATGAGTTTCGTATCCGGACCGGAGGCGGTCGACTTCCTGCGCCGCCGCTACACCGCGATGCAGACGAGCCCGCTGTTCCGTTCCATGCGCTACAGCGAAGATCCGGCGCAGTTGCGCGCGTGGATTCCACTCATGATGCGCGACCGTTCAACGGCTGAACCGGTCGCCGCGACGCGCTCAGAAGAAGGAACAGATCTCGACTTCGGCGCGCTCACGCGGATGCTGCTCGCGCGCATCGCCGCGCACGGCGGTGCGACCTGTTTCCGGCACAGGCTCGTTGACCTGAACCAACTGCCGGACCACCGCTGGTACACGCTGGTCCACAACCTGGACACAGGCAAGCAGACGCGGCTTACCGCGCGCTTCGTGTTCCTCGGTGCGGGTGGCGGCGCATTGCCCCTGTTGCAGAAAAGCGGCATTCCTGAAGGTCGAGGCTACGGTGGTTTTCCCGTCAGCGGCCAATGGCTTCGTTGCACCAACCGGGACGTCATCGAGCAGCACGCCGCCAAAGTCTATGGCAAGCCCGCGCTTGGTGCGCCACCCATGAGCGTGCCTCACCTGGACACGCGCATCATCCAGGGTCAGCGCGAGCTTCTGTTCGGTCCGTTTGCCGGCTTCTCGACCAAGTTTTTGAAAAATGGGTCGTACGCCGATCTGCCGCGCTCCGTGGGTGCTGGCAACCTGGTCAGCATGCTCGGCGCGGGCGCGACCAATATGCCGCTCACAAAGTACCTGGTAGGCCAGGTGATGCAATCGCAGAAAGACCGCGTCAATGCATTGCGCGAGTTTGTGCCCACCGCGCGAGGCGAAGACTGGCGGCTGGAAATCGCCGGGCAACGTGTGCAGATCATTAAGGGCGATCCGCAAAAGGGCGGCAAGCTCGAGTTCGGCACAGAGATCATCCGTTCGGCAGACGGC
>CAXUEG010000031.1:0-12472 GCA_964249935.1 uncultured Terriglobus sp. | reverse complement strand
CACGAGTCCGATCCGCCGCTACGCGGACCTCGTGGTGCACCGCTCGCTGGCGGCGCTTCTGGGAGCATCGCCCGGTGCTAGCACCGCGGTCTCGATCATGCTCGATCTGATCGCGAAAGGGCTCTCAGTGGTGAACGCCGGCAGTGACCGCCTGCGTGAACTTGTGCCAAGCTATGGTGTGCCTGTACAGACTGATCCGGCGCTCGCCGCGCGTGTGCTCGAAGAAACGTCTCGATCCTTGCAGTTGCGTTAGCACTACCGGCCACACAGCAAGCATCTTGCGGTGCGTGGCAGGCGTCCCTCTGCTTTGAGGATTTCGAAGCATGGCATCCGATCCCGTTGTTGTAATCACTGGCGCCTCTGCCGGCTTGGGTCGGGCCATCGCGCACGCATACGCCAGACGAGGAGCGAGCCTTGGGCTGATCGCGCGAAATCCAGAGGCGCTCAAGGCCGCCGCGCAGGAGTGTGAAGTGCTGGGTGGCCGCGCACTGGTGCTGCCGCTGGATGTGAGTAATCCCGACGCCGTCGACGCGGCAGCTGCTCGCGTGGAGCAGGAGTTTGGCCCCGTCACTGTTTGGATCAACAACGCAATGGCAAGCGTCTTCTCGCCTGTGAGGCAGATGCAGGCCGACGAGTACAAGCGGGTCACCGAAGTGACCTACCTCGGCTATGTGTACGGCACGCTGAGCGCGCTGCGACGCATGCTGCCTCGCGACCGCGGCACCATCGTCCAGGTGGGCTCGGCGCTCTCCTACCGTTCCATCCCGCTACAGTCCGCATACTGCGCGGCAAAGCACGCGATCAACGGCTTTACCGATTCGCTGCGATGCGAGTTGCACCACGACAGCAGTCAAGTAAAGCTCACGGCCGTGCACATGCCCGCCATGAACACGCCACAGTTTGGTTGGGTGCGCAGCCGCCTGGCTAATATGGGTCAGCCTGTGCCACCCATCTACGACCCCGAACTGTGCGCCCAGGTCGTTCTCAAGGCAGGGCTCGCCGCTCATCCGCAGCGGGAATACTGGGTAGGCGTGCCAACCGTTGCGGCGATTGCCGGTACCAGGTTTGTTCCCGGGCTGCTCGACCGGTACCTGGGAAAGACCGGTTATACATCGCAGCAGATTCCGGATGAGCCACGGCCACTTGCTGCCCCGGATAACCTCTACGCGTACGTTCCGGGTACGCACAGTGCGCGCGGAAAATTCACCGATCGCTCGACCGAGAGCGGGGCCGAAATCAGCTTTCTCCTACATCGCAGGGGCGCGATCGCGGCAGGTCTTGCGTTGCTTGCCGTTGGTGGCGCTTTCCTGGCAAAGCGAGGTGCGCGATGAACCAAGGTCAAGACACGTTGACAGGGAGTCGAGCGCGAGACGCGGTCATGCTTAGCGCCAGCTGCGTCACGCTTGCAACACTCGTTCCGATTGCACTGAAGCAGGTCGGCGCGATCGATCATCTGCCCGACCCTCCGGGACGACTCTTCCGTTCAGACCGGATCACCGAATCAAAAGCGGCACACCCGCTCGGCATTCCGGACAGCCTGCTCGGGATCGCAAGCTTCGGCTCCACGCTCGCGCTCATCCTGCTGGCGAAGCGCAACCGCAAAGCACGCATACTGCTGGGTGGCAAACTGGCAGCGGATGCTGCCTTCGCCGCCTTCAACCTGGGCAGACAAGTGATGCAGTTTGGGAAGCTCTGCTCGTGGTGCACCGGGACAGCAATTGCAGCGTTGACGATGTCTGCTGCGGGCAAGACGATGATCGCCGGCGCACTCAATGACACTTCCGCCATTCGGCACAAAATCCAGTGACGGCGCTCAACAGAGCCAAAAGCGAAAGGCCGGCAACAAGCCGGCCTCCGCTTACAACTCTTTGGCTACTGCACGCGCTCGATCACGACCGAATCTAACGTGATTGCCTTCTTGGGTCGAGCCGCCCCATCGCGGGAGACCTTGCTGATCTTCTCCACAATGTCGTAGCCTTCAATGACTTCACCGAAGATGGTGTGGCGGCCAGTCAACCATGCGGTCGGGCCAACCGTAATGAAAAACTGAGAACCGTTTGTGTTCGGGCCGGCGTTCGCCATCGCCAGCTTGCCGGCCTCGTTGAAACCGTGTCGTGAGCCGCGCGTCTCGTCGGCGAATTTGTAACCCGGACCACCCATGCCGGTGCCCTCGGGATCGCCGCCCTGAATCATGAAGTCAGGAATGACGCGGTGAAAGACGGTACCGTCGTACAGCTTGTCACCCTTCTTGGAGCGGCTCTCCCATTGCTTGCTGCCCTCGGCAAGACCGATAAAGTTGCTCACGGTCTCGGGCGCGTCCTTCTCAAAGAGGCGGCAAACGATCGTGCCTTCGCTGGTATTGAATACGGCATAGGTGCCGGTTGTGCGTTCTGCCATGGTGGTGCTTCTCCTTACGTGCTTGTGATTCGATGCTAGTTTGCAGTTCCCGCTGCCGGTGCGCCGACCTTCTCCGAGCCGGGGAACTTCGGCTCCGGTGGCAGCGGCTGGCCTTCCGGCACGATGACGACGCTACGAATCATGACTGGATCGACAGGCTTATCGTTTGCGTCTTTTTCCACGCGCGCGATGGTGCGGACGACCATGACCGAATGCGCATCGCACTGACCGAAGATGGTGTGCTTGCCGTTCAGTTCCGGAACAGGTGCCTCGGTGACGAAAAACTGCGAGCCCCCGGTGCCCGGGCCGGCGTTGGCCATCGCCAGACGGCCCTCCCGGTCAAATCGCAGACCGGGCGCGAACTCGTCCGGAATGTAATACCCCGGATCGCCGCGGCCCGTGCCCGCGCGGTCGCCGCCTTGCACCATAAAGTTTGCGATCACGCGGTGAAAGGTCGTGCCGTCGTAAAAGCGCGTGTGCGTCATCTTCTGGCCCGTCGTGGGATCGGTGTAGTCCTTGGTCCCGTTCGCCAGACCGATAAAATTGGCGACCGTCAGAGGCGCCTGCTTCTGAAAGAACTGGCAGGTAAGCCGTCCCATGCTGGTGTCGATCACCGCAGTCGGGCCGTTGGGCTCAGGCGGCACCACAATGCCTTCGGTGGTGGACGGTGTATCCGGCAGGTCCTCCGCAGGCTTCGTTGGCGCCTGCTGATCGGGCTGCTGCGACGGCAGCACGGGCGTTGCGCTTGGTGGAGTTTGCGGCTGTGCGGGGATTGAGGTTTGCGCAGCGGCCGAGAACGGCAGCAGCACCGTAGCGAACAGTGCAATTTGCAACTTCATACCATCTACAAGAATACGCTCTCGACGCGCCGCTTCACCCCGTCACGCCTGCGCCCGGTCCAGAACGCCCAGGATGTTTTCGCCCAGCATCCCGCGAAGTTCCTCCGGCTTCCAGCCTCGCTCCAGCAGACCCGCGGTGATCTTGGGTAAGTCCGCAGCAGAGTTCATGCCGGTAGGCGCGGCGGGTATGCCGTCGAAATCAGACCCGATTCCCACATGTTCCGTGCCGCAGACCCGCAGAGTGTGGTCGAAATGATCGATCAGCGACGCGAGTGGCGGTCGCGGAGCCCGGTCCAGAAACGTATGTGCCGCTTCGAGCTCGGCCCGGTACGGCATCGGCTCACCGCGGGCACACCAGGCGGCGTACAGCCTCGCTTCCGCGGCCACGCGCTCATCATGAAGCGCATTCCACTGCAGCCGGTGCGTTTCGTCGATAAATGCGGCATTGAAGTTCACCATCACCACGCCGCCTTTCACTGCAACGGCCCGCAGCATCTGGTCGGTCAGGTTGCGGTAACTCTTCGTGAGCGCCCGGGCCGAGGAGTGCGACGCGATCACCGGAGCGCGACTTGCTTCCAGCGCCTGCCAGAACGCCGCATCCGAAACGTGCGAGACGTCCACCAGCATGCCGAGCCGATTCATCTCGGCGATCACCTGCCGGCCAAAGGAGGTGAGGCCATTGTGCCGTGGTGCATCGCCGCTCGAGTCGCACCAATCGTTGTGGTTGGACCAGGTCAATGTCAGGTATCGAATGCCCCGCGCGGAAAAGTCGCGCAGCAGGTCGAGGTCATTCGCGATGGAGTGGCCGCCCTCAATACCGAGCAGGGCCGCGAACTTACCGCCGAGGCGCGCCTGCCGCACCTGTGTCGACGTCCGGCACAGCGACAGCACCTCCGCGTGCGCTGCAATCTGCGCCTCCACGCCGTCCAGCAGTGCATAGGTGCGCTCCACAAACCGGCCAGCCCACTGCGTCGGCTCCGCCCAAAGCGCAAAGAACTCGCCGTCCAGCCCGCCTTTCTGGGCCGCCGCAGCCGAAAGCTGCCCGCCTTTCAGTTCGGCTGCCCGCCAGTCGAACCCTTCATCGACAAAGCGTTGGGGCGTGTCCGCATGCCCGTCTACCACGATGCAATCGGCATGCAATTCCTGCGCCTGACGCAACCAATCCGTCATCCCTCCCATGCTACGCGTCACGATGCGGAGAATTGGAGTGCTGAAGCGCGCGAAATGCAAGGCGCGGCAAACCCCGTCGCGCGCGCACCGCGTCTATACCTTTGCGAGGTGAGGTATGAGCAGCAGCATGACGGGAAACGGCCAGGCGGGTGAGGGCGAGGGAATCGCCAAGGATAAAGTCAGCACCGCAGACACGCCGGCGCGCCCGGGCGTGAATACCCTGGAAACGCCGGAAGGCGGTGCGCAGACGCACATCGACCGCGTTGCGGAGGATTCCGCCAAGCGGGGCATGAATCGCCTGGCTCACAATGACGGAGATCTGTTTACGAAGTAAGAAGACCTAAACGCAACGAAGACGCCCCGCGCTGGCGGGGCGTTTTTGTTGCGTTACGAATCCTGTTAGGACTAGCTTCCCAGAGCCTTCGCCGCAGCTTCCGCCACCGCCTGGTCCTGCTTGCCAGTGCCACCGCTCACACCCACGGCCCCGATCACTGTGCCGTCGCGCTTCAGCGGTACACCGCCGGCAAAGATCATGACCTTGCCGTCGTTCGACGCGTGAATGCCAAAGAACTGATCGCCGCTCTGTGAGTTCTTGCCCAGGTCGCCGGTCTCGATGTCGAACGCGCGTGACGTCCAGGCCTTTTTCTGCGCAATGTCGATCGAGCCGAGCCAGGCGTTGGACATTCGCTCAAAGGCAAGCAGATTGCCGCCGTGATCGACCACTGCGATGTTCATAGGTTGGCCCTGCGACTCGGCCTCCTTCTGGCCGGCGGCGATGATCGCCCGCGCTTCGACCAGCGGGATGGGTTTCGTGATGATGGGGGCAGTCGTGCTCATGTCTTCTCCTGTTGCAGATTGTTACGGGACGAATTGCCTCGAAGCAAGAAAATCGAATCAGTCCGCGTCGAGTACACGGTAAAGACTTGCAAGGTTCACAGTGGCAACAGTGCCCGGAATCGTCAGCGCACCTTCTTTAACCTCATCGCTGCCATGCCGATTGAGGACGGTCGACACTCGCGTGCGTGCATTCAGCATCCACACTTCGGGTACTCCCATCTTCAAATAATCCTGACTGCGAAGAGCCATGTCAGCAATCCGGTCTCTCGGTGAGAGCACTTCGACGCAGAGCAAAGGTGCTTCCAAGACGATTTGCGTTTTCTTCCAGCTTGCAGGAAGAACGCACACGTCTGGCACGCGAAGCGTGTTGGGGAAACCTGAATCCGGACTTCCGGGCGGGCACGGATTCCAAGTGTGGCGCTGAATGAGTTGATCGCTTCCAGTACTGCCCATTGCAGATCCCCGTGGTCGAACTCGCCCAAGTTGCGCTCCTCCAGGAACCCGTCCACGTAATCCGCGTCCGGCTCGTAAGAGGAGTGCAGGTACTCTTCGACCGACAGAAATGGAACGCGAACCGCTGATGCCATTGCCGCCTCCAATCTTCACAGCCTACGCTTCCAAAGCGCGATCACGGCGCAAGTACACGCTAGCGCACGAACAGATCCTTCACCTGCTGCACGATCACGTCGCGGCTCACGTCGCTGATGGCCTCCGTGAGCGGCAGCTGTTTGGGGCAGGCCTGCACGCAGTTCTGCGCATAGCCGCACTCCTGCACGCCGCCATCTCCGGCGAGCGCGCGCAGACGTTCTTCCTTTAGCTGCTTGCCCGCGGGGTCCAGGTTGAACAGCTTCACCTGCGCGATCGTCGCCGCGCCTACAAACCCGGTCTGCTCATTGAATTGCGGGCAGACCTCCATGCAGATGGTGCAGCTGATGCAGTTGGACAGCGGATACCGCTGCTCCTGCACCTGCGGGAACTGCTTCGGTCCCGGACCCAGGTCATACGAACCGTCTGCCGGCACCCATGCCTTGACCGCCTTCAGGTTCTCAAACAAAACACTACGGTCTACCGCCAGGTCGCGCACCACGGGAAACTTCGATAACGGTGCCAACGAGATAACGCCATCCTTGGTCTCGGCCATCAGCTTGTCCACCAACGCGGAGCACGCCATGCGCGCCTTGCCGTTGATCAGCATGGCGCACGAGCCGCAAATCTCCTCCAAGCAGTTCGCGTCATAGCTGACCGGCGTAGACGCCCTGCCGTCGGCGGTCGTCGGCTCCATGGCGATCTCGCCGAGCAGGCTCGTGATGTTCATGCCCTTGCGATACGGAATCGCAAAACGCTCGGTCACCGGCTTCGCGTCGGGATGGCTCTGGCGTTTGATGTCGACGCGAATCGTTTGGGGAGCGCTGGCGCTAACAGCAGGTGAAGTCGGTCGATCAAGAGTGGCGGTAGCCATATATGTTTCCCTATCTCATTAGAGCTTCGCCGGTTCGGCCAGAAGCTGCTGAATGTGGTGTTCAAAGTCCGCGCGGTCCAGTACACCGGCGTGCGCGATTGCAATGCGACCCTGCTTGTCGAGCAGCAGCGTGAACGGCATACCGCTTAGACCGAGCTGCTTGGAAAGCGGGTCGTCGCCGATCACGGTCGGGTACGGCATCTGCTTGTTCGCCCAGAAGGGTTTGACCGTGGCAAAGCCACCATCGTCCATGGAGATGCCGACGGTGACAAGACCTTGCTGCCGATATTTTTTGTCGTACTCCACAAAGTAGGGCAGCTCAAACTTGCAGCCGCCGCACCACGTCGCCCAGAAGTTCAGGATGACGACATGGCCGCGCTCGTTCGCTAAATCGAAATGGCGGCCGTCGCTATCCGTGCGTTTAAATGTTGGCGCACTTGAGCGCTGCGCCGCGGGCCGAAGCACGTCGATGCTGGTCGGCGGATCGGTCGGCAAAGCATGTTCCTGGGCGAACGAGCCGCACGCGAACGGGACGAGCAGAACCAATTGTCTGAGATGTCGAACGGTCATGTCTCCTCCTTCCTTGCGTCGAGCCCTTCCGGTTGGACTACGGTTCTGACACGTACCTCAGGCTGTCCAACCAAAGCTCATGAGCTTGATGCATCAGGTGGCTACCTCTGACCGGATCCTTGATGTCCCCCGGCCCAATGCCGGTTTCTTCTGTGATTACACGGCAACCACCCGACTCGGGCACGAATCGCCACGCATGATAATGTCCATGCCGGGTCTCGGTCTCGTCGGAGCCGAAGGGTATCCAGCTGATCCGCTCGTCGGGAACGAACTCGACAATACGCGATTGGATCGGGCTGTTGAAAATGCGTAGACGCAACAACGTGCCTTGCCGGACAGCTCCCGGCGTTTCGTTTTGAACGTCCTTCACGATTACCAGCCAATTGGGCCAGCTGGTCGCGTCTGCAAGCCTGCTGAAGGCGCGATCACAACCCGTGTGGATCAGCAGTTCGTTATGGCTGAAGACCGGAGCCACCGTCGGTGAAAACTCTGCAGGCCAGCGAATCGCGGCATCGCGATGCGCCCGGTCTGCCTGCGTCTCCGCATCTCCCGCCGTTTGCGCCTGCAGCGTCGCACCCGTAAACGCGACGGCAAGCATGCACGGCAGTATGCACGGGATCATCGTCCACCGCTTCGCCGCTCTACTCATCGTTCTCCGTTTGCTGCTCGCGAGCTTGCACGTTGCCCGCCGAAGTCGTTACTGGATGCTGGCCGCGCTCGCGGACTGCCTGCCTTCGCCCGTCGATCCACGCACCGAGCAATACGAATGCCGCGTAGCCTACCATCACCGTGACCGCGATGGCGATGCCGAAAATGGTGAGCTTATTCATGATTGGACCTCTGTGGGGAGGCGCTAGGCCGCGTCGTATCGCCGGGGACGCGGCTTGATCCACTGTGTGTCGACTTCTTCGTAGCCGATGATAGGAGCGTCATTCGTAGCGTCGTAGCTCCCCATCGTCGTCTTCAGGAATTGCTCATCGTTGCGTTCGGTGAAGTCGGGCTTGTAGTGCGCGCCGCGGCTTTCGTCGCGCTTCTCCGCACCTTGCACCATCACGCGCGCCAGTTGCAGCATGTTGTAGAGCTGGCGCGCGAACGCAAAGCTCGTGTTCGCCCACGCGGACTTGTCGCTCAGGTTAACGTTGCGATATCGCTGCAATAACTCGACGATCTTCGCATCCGCTTCCTGCAGTCCAGCGTTATAGCGGATGATCGTGGCGTGACGTGTCATGGTCTCGCCAAGCTCGCGCCAGAGTTTAAACGGGTTCTCCGTACCGGTGTTTTGCAGCAGGATGTTGTTGGACTCGGTCTGCCGAATCTTCTCGGCCGCGTGACCGCCATCACCCGGCGCGGACTGCAGGCTCTTCGCATATTGCATCGCGTTCGGTCCAGCGGTGAAGCCGCCGTAAATGCAGCTGAGCAGGGAATTCGCTCCAAGGCGATTAGCGCCGTGGATGGAGTAGTCGGCCTCGCCCGCGGCGAACACACCGGGAATGTTTGTCATCTGGTCGATGTCGACCCATAGACCGCCCATCGTGTAGTGCACGCCGGGAAAAATCTTCATCGGCACTTCATGCGGATCGTCGCCTACGAACTTCTCATAGATTTCGAGAATGCCTTCGATCTTACGCTCGAGCGTCGCGCGGTCGATGTGCGAGACATCCAGGTAGACCATCGCCTGGCCGTCGATGCCCAGATCATGCTCAAAAACGACTCTATGGATGGCACGGGTTGCGATGTCGCGCGGTACCAGGTTGCCGTACTTGGGATACCACTCCTCGAGGAAGTACCAGCGGTCTGCTTCAGGAATCGTCTTTGCCGGCCGCGGATCGCCCTTCTTGCGCGGCACCCACACGCGGCCGCCCTCGCCGCGCGCAGACTCACTCATCAGCCGCAGCTTGTCTTCGCCCGGAATCGCTGTCGGGTGCACTTGGATGAACTCGCCGTTCGCGTAATAGGCGCCCTGCTGGTAAAGCGCGGACTGCGCGCTGCCGGTGCACACCACCGAGTTGGTCGACTTACCAAAGATCGCGCCGTTGCCGCCGGTGCAGATGATGGTTGCGTCGGCAGGGAAGGTCACTACCTCCATCGAGCGCAGGTTCATCGCGCAGATGCCGCGGCTTACGCCGTTCGCATCGAGCACGGCCGAAAGAAACTCCCAGCCCTCGTACTTCTTCACCTTGCCTTCGGACTCGTAACGGCGCACCTGCTCATCCAGCGCGTAAAGCAGCTGCTGCCCGGTGGTCGCACCGGCAAAGGCGGTGCGGTGGTACAGCGTACCGCCGAAGCGCCGAAAGTCGAGCAGTCCCTCAGAGGTTCGGTTGAACGGCACGCCATAGCGATCCAAAAGGTCGATGATCGCCGGACCCATCGCGGTCATATGTTTGACCGGGGTCTGGTTGGCCAGGAAGTCGCCACCGAAGACGGTGTCGTCGAAGTGCTTGGAGACGTCGTCGCCCTCGCCCTTCAGGTTCTTCGCGGCGTTGATCCCGCCCTGCGCGCACACCGAGTGCGAGCGCTTCACTGGGACAATCGAAAACAGGTCGACGTTGCCGCCCGCCTCGGCGATCTTGATCACGGCGGAGAGGCCGGCGAGGCCGCCTCCGACGACGATGATTCTGGGTGTTACTGCGGCCATGTTGCTGGCTCTCCCTCAAGCGCCAACGCGCGAGTCTAAAAAGGCTTTACTGCTGCGGAACCGGATTAGGCTGTACCGGCTGACCGTTGCCGTCGTACTGAATCGGCGCGCCCTGCTGTGCTGCGGGCGAATAGGGTACCGTTGGCATCACCACGCCCCTGGGCTGCGCCGGCATCACGTCCACCGGTGAATATGGGCGCGCATATGCGACCCAGAAAATAGAGACGAGACCCATGGCGCACAACACGGTACCAACCGCGCCGCACACATAGCCGAACTTCTTACGCGCGCGGTCACCGGGCGTAATGCCCCACTTCGCCGCAAATAACCAAATGCCGTAAGCGAAATGCCAGCATGTTGCGATCATCGCGATCACATAGATGGCCAGCATCCACGGATTCAGTAACTCGTACTGCACTTTGGCGTACGCCAGGCCGGGGTGCTCCGGCAGGCTCACGCCTGCGAAGCGTTGACGCCAAACATGTTGAATGATGTACGCCAGCGCAATGATGCCCGTAACACGCTGTGCAATGTAAGCGTAGTTGCCGGCCCACGGGTACACGTTTACATTCGAGCGCCCGCGAAACGTGATGAACACGCCGTACAGCGAGTGGTACAGCAGCGGGACAAAGATGAGCGTCCACTCCAGAACACGCACCAGCGGCAGTCCGTTCAGGAACTTAACCTGCTGCGCGTAGGCCAGCGGACCGTTCACCACCTCAAAATTTGAGATGATGTGCTCGACCAGGAACGCGCCAATAGGCAAGATGCCGGTGAGTGAATGCAGCTTGCGCCACAGGAACGAGTGACCCTGTCCCGCGCGAATGGGCTGGACCCCGCGTTTGCGGGTCGAGTTGTCCGGTGGTGCAAAGCCTGCAACAGCGCCCATGCGAGTCCTTTGCTGAAACGAAATGAGAGATCTCGAAGCGCATAGGCGCATTCGAAAAGGCCTCTTGAGTATCGGTTTCCGCGAAAAGCATCGTCAACGGCCTATCCCCGCGACAGTGCGCTTATCGGTACGGCCGTGCGGTGTCCGGCTGGATCGCAGCCGGCAGCTCCAGCAGAAGGGAGCGCAATGCCCGGCCTCGATGCGACACCCGCAGCCTGTCCTCAGGCAAGGCCTGCGCCATGGTGCAGCCTAACTCCGGCACATAAAACAGGGGATCGTAGCCGAAGCCGCCCTCGCCTTCCGGGTCGGTCAGGACCTCACCCTCAAGCGAGCCGGCGGCCGTCCTGAGCACCACTCCGTCACGCGCTAGCGCCAGCACACACCGGTAGCGCGCCCGGCGGTCCGTCTGCTCCAGCATCGCCAGGAGCAGAGCATCATTGTTGTCTGCATCGAGCTCGCCAGTTGCGCTCACCCGGCCCAGGTCCGCTGCGAACCGCGCCGATCGGACTCCTGGCCGGTTGTCCAACGCGTCTACCTCCAGCCCGGAGTCATCGGCAAGCACCAGCAGTCCCGGAGCATGCCGCGAGTAGTACTCCGCCTTAAGCCGCGCATTGCCCGCAAAGGTGTCCTGGTCTTCCGACGGAGCGGGGATGTCTGCCAGCCCTGGCACCGGCTCAAAGAGCACGGCTTCGGCAGGCGCACTGCTCCGCAGCTGTGTCGCGGCAGCTGCAAAGTCCTCCACCTTGCCTCGGTTCGTGGTTGCCACGTGCAGAATCATCGCGTGGCCTCAATGCGCCAGACGGCGAGATCATTCGGCGCGTTCCACACCATCTGCGATGGAGAAAGCGCGATGTGTCCAGCCGGTTGGCCAGACAAGCGAGCGAAGACCTCCGCCCCGGTCACGTCAAAGAAGCCGTCCGGTCTCCGCGCGCACTGAAAACGAACAGCGGAAAGGAAGATGGTGCCGCAGAACTGCTGCGCACCTGCCGCGTTCAGCGGCTGCGGTGGACCAATGAAGCCCTGCACACGATAGTGCTGTTCGATGGCGGCGATTCCGGCCGATGCCAGCTCATTTTGGAACTTCATGTCACCCATCAGGCCGTCCAGCGGAATGATTCTCGCGGTGGAGTAGTATGCCCTGCGGCCCGCTTTGTCGAAGGCCAGCAGCGTCGTTAATTCAGCACCGTCGATAACGCTGGCCTGAAAACCGTGGTCAGACCATATCGGACCTCGGCCGCGCAGATACGTATTGCGGACCGCTAGAAGCAGCAGGGCCGCAGCACAGAGAGCCAGGACGGGCCATTGCAAATGCGGCCGTGACCCCAAAATGAGCGGAGCGCTCCGCGCGACCACGATACACGCCAGCAGCGTCCACACCGTGTAGTACCAGGTCCAGCGTGTTTCACTGCTCAGAACAAACACGATAAACATCGCATGCACCAGCACGCCTGCCGTTAGGGGCGCCTCGATCACGCGGAAGAACAGGTCGTTTCGTTTGCGACGTAGAAAGGGTACTGCGGCCGCAATCACCAGGAGATCGAACCAGGCGATGTGCGGCAGATTGCTGCCAAGACGGTGTTCGCCGCGGCTGTGCGCCTTCAGCAATCCGCTGATCGGCTGCCAGATACCGAAGGCACGATGGTTGATCCACAGATATCCACCCCAGAGAACGAGGG
>CAXUEG010000030.1:13566-18830 GCA_964249935.1 uncultured Terriglobus sp. | reverse complement strand
GCGGGCTGCCGCTGCAAGAGGTGATTGAAGAACACCTGCAACCGTCTGAACGAGCGGATCTGCTGCCGACGCGGGATGTGGATCCGAGTGCAGGGTACAACCTGGACAACGACTACTATGATGGCGATCACGCGACGCGGCTGTTTACGCCATCCCCGCGCAGCAGGTATGCGGAAGGGCTTGAGACCGCACGCGCCGATCTCCATATTCGGCCCGCAACACGGGTGAGCGGCGATCATGAGCGACAGACACGGGTCATTCGTCCGTCACCGCTGCCGCAGTTTGGGCAGGCACCCATCAGCGAGCGGCTCCCTACGGTGTTCGGGCAGGCTGACCGGCCCGTCAAGGCACTGCACGATGCGGACTCCGCTCCAGTCGGCCCGAGCCCCGTCTTCTTCGCTGAGGACACGGACGGACGAGAAGATGGGCCGGCGCGGGGAACGGTTGGTAAAGGCGTGGTCAACCGCACAGAGCAGTTGCGCAGCGTACGTGAAGAGGATGAGGTCAAAAACGACGGAAAACTGCAGCCGATCCGGTTTGAGGAACAGGACAGTACCGCAGACGAGAGTCGCAGCTCGCGGATGTTCATCCCAAGCCCGCGGCGCAGGTTGGTGCATCCGCAACCAATCCCGCGAGAGATGCCGGAACAGACCGCCGAGCCAACTCTGGAAGAAACACGGAGGCGCGACGCCGCCGCGATGGAGGGCCGGCGTCTGGCGCAGGCAGAAACTGAAAGCCGCGTCGCACAGGATCGTTTTGTCCACGACCAGCAAACTGGAAGCCGGGAGGCGGACAATGCCTCGTCCGGCGTACCGCAACCCCCGGCTGCGGAGACTGCCAACGCGGGCACAAGTCGCGAAGAGCCGGTGCAATGGCGTTCGCTGAACCGGGCGGGTGAGAGCGGATTCCGTCGCCGCCGGCAACCGGCGAGGGAGCCCATGGCGCGCACGATGCGGCAACCGCGGACATCGCAGGAGCCGGAGTCCGCGGCCGAGGCTCTGTCCACGGGAGAACTGACTGCACCCCCGGCTTGGCTCAGCGCCGAAAGGCCGGCGGTGCGCCCGAAGGACTTACCGAGGCTGGAACCGGGGGCTACGCCAGAACTGCCCGCTGCGCCGGGAGATCCAGGAGTTCCGGTGCCGCGTCTGCTGATTCGGCGACCGCCGTCCGGTTTACGTCCGCGCGCGCAGGCGCCGATCAGCACTTCGACTCCGGGGAATGTTCCTGCAGAGCCGCCCGCTTCCGCGCATCCTGCAAAGGGAGCGCAGGAGACGCTGCGCACGCAGGAAGAGCCGCGCCCTGCTGGAGCGCATGCGACTTCAAACGACACATTGCAGCAGTCGCGGGAACGTGTGGCGTCACGCTGGTTCGCGTTGAGCGGTCTGATGGGTTCAGAAGGCCGGCAAGCCGCGGAGCCGCGAGCCGGGCTTCGCTCCGCAGCGAACCCGGCGCCCATGCTGTGTGTGCTGTCGATCAGCGGCGGCGTAGGCAAAACCAGCATTGTTGCCACCTTGGGTCGTGCTTTGTCTTCCCTGGGAGAAAAGGTCATGTTGGCCGACACAAGCGTGCACGGCATTCTGCCGTACTACTTCGGCGCGCGCGAGCAGCGTCCGGGAGCGGTGCGCACCTTCTCACCGCCTCCGGGCAGCTCCGACGCGCCGGTCGTGCTTGTGGGCTACGACGCGGACGGTCGCGGCTACGATGAGGCCGTGCAGACCCGTGTGCTGGATGACCTGTATCGCCGTTCGTACGAAGTGCAGCGTGTGTTGGTCGATGCGGGCGTGAACAGCGCCTGGCTGGCCCGAACCGTCGCCGGTGCGAACCCCTGGGTATTGGTTCCGGTGGCGCCCGACATGAACTCGGTGTTAGGAACGCAGGCGGTGGAGCGGCTGTTCCAGGATGTGACCGGGGCGGACGGTAGACCGGTCAAGCCGTATTACGTGCTGAACCAGTACGACCCCGCGGTACCGCTGCACCTGGACGTGCGGGAGGTTCTGCGGCAGTTTCTGGGCGATCGCCTTTTGCCGATTATGCTGCACCGCACTTCCGCGGTCTCGGAGGCGCTTGCGGAGGGTATGACCGTGATCGACTATGCACCGCGCACACCCATTGCAACTGACTACATGAACCTGGCGGCCTGGGTGCGGAAGCTGGCGGACCCCGGCCTGAGCTATGCGCGCCCGGCGCGCTGGAGCGAACGATGACGCGATCGTCGATGTGGCGCGAGTTTGAGACAGGCGGCTCGCCGCTGCTGCGGTTCCTGCGATTGCTGGTGGTGCTGGCCTGCATCGCGCTGCTGCTGTACTGCGGAAGTCTGGAGCTGACCTGGCCGCAGCAGGCCGTGCTGGGCGTGGTAACAGTGCTGATCGGCGTGTGGATGGACCGGTCGTCCAGCTCGTACCTGATCACGCTGACGCTGATGATGGCGTCGTGCTTTTCGACCTTCCGCTATGCCTACTGGCGCATTGCCACGGTGGTGAACTTTTTCCGCGATCCGGCGAACACACAATGGGGACCATTGGACGCGTTCTTCATCACGTTGCTGCTGGTTGCGGAGATGTACGCGTTCTCGATTCTGTACCTGGGCTACACGCAGACACTTTGGCCGTTGCGCCGCACGCCGGTGCCGCTGCCGGACGACCCGGCCGAGTGGCCTGCGATCGACCTGCTGATTCCCACGTATAACGAACCGCTCAGCGTGGTGCGTTATACCGCGCTGGCGGCGATCAACATCGATTGGCCCGCGGACAAGCTGAACGTCTACATCCTGGACGACGGCAAGCGCGAGGAGTTCCGGTCGTTCGCCGAAGAGGTTGGCCTGGGATACATGACGCGGGACGACAATTTCCATGCCAAGGCGGGCAACATCAACCGTGCCCTGGAGCGGCTCGACTCGCCGCTGGTGGCGATCTTCGATTCGGACCACATCCCGACGCGGTCGTTCCTACAGGTGACGGTCGGCTGGTTTTTGCGGGATGCAAACCTTGGAATGCTGCAGACGCCGCACCACTTCTACTCGCCGGACCCGTTTGAGCGCAACCTGGGGCAGTTCCGGTCGATTCCGAACGAAGGCGAGCTGTTTTATGGCATCGTGCAGGATGCCAACGACTTTTGGAATGCAACCTTCTTCTGCGGATCGTGTGCGGTGCTACGGAGGTCGGCGCTGGATGAGATCGGCGGGATCGCGGTCGAAACGGTGACCGAAGACGCGCACACCAGCCTTCGAATGCAGATCAACGGCTGGAACACGGCGTATATCAACATCGCGCAGGCCGCCGGACTGGCGACCGAACGGCTGAGTGGCCATGTGAAGCAACGCATCCGGTGGGCACGGGGCATGATTCAGATCATGCGGACAGACAACCCACTGTTTGCCAAAGGCTTGAAACCCTTGCAGCGGATTTGCTATTTCAACGCGATGACGCACTTTTTGTACGGCTTGCCCCGGCTCATCTTTCTGTTTGCGCCGCTGATTTACCTGGTCTGGGGTTATACGAACGTGCCGGGGTACTGGGCCGGAATCCTGGCGTATGCGTTCCCGCACCTTGTGCTGTCGTCCATGACGAACTCGCGCATCCAGGGGCAACACCGCCACTCGTTCTGGAACGAGATCTATGAGACGGTGCTCGCACCCTATATCTTCCTGCCAACGACCATGGCGCTGTTCAATCCGAAGCTTGGCTCGTTTAACGTGACAGCAAAGGGTGGCGTGGTCAGCCGAAGGTTTTTCGACCAGCGCATCGCTCTGCCGTTTCTGGTGATGCTCGTGTTCAACATGGTGGGGATGCTCTGCGCGATCCCACGCTATTTTCAGTTTCCGCGAGCCACCGATAGCCTGGGCCCGATCGCCTGGCTGCTGAACGTTCCGGCCAACATGTGGGACGGAACCCATCCGGGCACCATTGCGATGAACGTGATCTGGACGCTGTTCAATACGCTGATTCTTGGAGTCGCCTGTGGTGTGGCCTGGGAGAGCCAGCAACGCCGCCAGACAGTTCGTGTGACGATGCAGGTGCCTGCACGCATCGAGCTGACGGATGGCACGGTCTTTGAAGGGGTGACCGCTGACGTTTCCAGTGGAGGAGTCATGCTGGAGATGATGGAAGAAAGCGCGATCGCGCCCGGCACCTCCGCGTGCATTCTTTTCCCGATTCTGGACGGTGAAGCCGGCATTCCGGCGACCATTCTGCGGGTAAGCGGCACGGAGCTGCGGGCCCAGTTCGATCCGTTGTCGACCCAGGAAGAGGAAGCGTTGACGCAGGTGTTGTACTCCCGAGCCGATACCTGGCTTGGCTGGGGTGAAAGCCGCGCCCCAGACCGTCCGCTGCGCAGCCTGGGCCTAATCATGGTGCTTGCCGTAACCGGGTTGCGGGAAACCGCACGCGGTCTGATCCGTGGTTCCAAATCTGGCAGCGGAAGCGCGCCGGCGACGGGCAGGCTGGCGACCAGCATCGCGCCCCTGGTGTTGCTGTGCGCGCTGGCTCTGGGCTTGGCGGGTATTCCTCCCGCGAATGCACAAGGGCCGTCGCTGCCGATCCCAGGCAGGGCGAACCAGGGTCAGGCAACTCCTTCCGGAGTGCAAGCTGCCGTGGCTCCGGGCATTGGTGTCCAGGCGGCGATGGTGACGCGGGCGGTTCCGGCAGGGCAGTTCGATAACGTCTTTACGCTCGCCGACGTGGGCACGCCCGATACGATCGTGATGCGCGGCGTGGAGGCATACCACACGATGTATTTCTCCGTGCCGCAGACCCAGGTGGTAAAGACCGCGACGATGCGGTTGCGCTACCATTTTTCGCCGGGGCTGCTGCCGGCGTTGTCACACCTCAAGGTCAGCATCAACGACACCCTGTTCGCCACCCTTCCGGTAAATACGCAGCCGTTGATCTCCGGCGCGCCCGCCGACCTGACGCCAGAAGAGAAGGTTGCGGAGTCGCAGCAACTCTCGATCAGACGTGCGGGCGAAACCAGCGCGCAGCTTGAGGCGACCCTGGAGATGCCAGCGGATTTGCTGGTGCATGACAACCACATCACGTTCGAGTTCGTCGGGCACTATACGCTGCAGTGCGAGGATCCATCTCACTCCACGCTGTGGGCGCATGTGGACGCGAACAGCTCGATCGAGCTGCAGGGCAATCTGCTGCCACTGCAGGACGACCTCAAGCTGCTGCCACTGCCGTTCTACGATGCCGCAGTCAACCTGCACCCGGTTATTCCGATGGTGTTTCTCAACCAGCCTTCGAACAAGGCGCTGCGCGCTGCGGGGA
>CAXUEG010000030.1:0-13556 GCA_964249935.1 uncultured Terriglobus sp. | reverse complement strand
TCGCTAAACGTACAGAGCTCCGGCGGGCCGGCCATTTCGATTCGAACCAATCCTTCCGACCCGTATGCCAAGGTCCTGGTCCTGTCCGGCGACTCGGCGGACGACTTGATTACAGCGGCGCGAGCATTGTCGTTGCAGCGCAACCTGTGGCAGGGCAACCAGGTTTCCGTGTCGATGAAGCCGTTGCCTGCGAGCGAGCCGGATGATGCGCCGCGCTGGCTACCGACGAATACGAAAGATCCGATCAACATAGGCCAGTTCATGAACAGCGGCGACCTGCAGGGAGACGGGTCGGTGCCAGTGGCCGTTTATTTCCGCATACCGCCGGACATCATCAGTTACGCTCCTGCAAACATTCCGTTCCATTTGGAATACCGCTACAACCCGGTGCCGCTTGCCAACGAGAGCACGCTGCAGTTCTACGCAAACGGTGCGTACGTGAGCTCAACGCCGATGCCGCACTCGGAGAAGGCGTCGCAGGTGCTCACAACCGAGGTGCCGGTGCCGAAGTTCAGCATGCGGCCGTTCTCGAATTCGATGATGCTGAAGTTTGTCTTCCAGATCGCGAAAAAGAACAAGTGTCAGGACACGGCGCCGCTCAACCTGGAGGGCGCGGTGTTGAAGGAAAGCTATCTCGACATTCGCGATATCCCGCACCTGGCGGCGCTGCCTGATCTGGAGTTGTTCGCAAATGCGGGGTACCCGTTTACGCGCATGAAGGATTTATCGGAGACGGTGGCAGTGCTACCGGAGAACCCCGGGGCGGATGAGATCGAGGTGTACCTGACCCTGATGGGACACTTTGGCGCGCAGACGGGCTATCCGGTTACCAATGTGACGGTAACGGGTCCGGATGGATTGAAAAGCGACGGCCAGCGCGACTACCTGGTGCTAGGTACGGTGGAAGATCAGCCGGCGCTGAACGCGCTCAGCGGGCGTTTGCCGGTACAGATCCAGAACAACGGGTTGAGCGTGCAGGATACCCAGGGCTTTTTCGCGCCGCTGCAGAATGCCTGGTGGAAGGTACGGTCGTCGGACCACGTGCAGTCCGGTCAGCTGGAGACTTCCGGTGGTTTGCCTGACGCGATGATCGAAGGAATTGAGTGGCCACAGCGTTCCGAACGATCGCTGGTGGTCATTGCACTGCGGGATCGTGCGGTCATTCCAACCTTTCTGACTACCTTCCTGCGGGTCGCGCAAACGTCGGATATCGGGCAGTCCGTAAGCGTGCTGCACGGAACGCAGTTTACGTCGTACCGCATTGGTAATGACAATTACCACGTCGGCTCGCTTGGCATATGGACCAACCTGAAACTCTTTTTTGCGCATTATCCGTGGGCAGTGGTGGTGCTGGTATTTCTTGCCTCGATTCTGCTGGCGGCGCTCCTGCGTGTCTGGTTGCGGCGTCGTGCACGGCTGCGTCTGCAGGGCGAGGACTGATTGATGGGTGGCAGGATGGCTGACCCAGAGAAAGCGCACCGCGGAAAGCGGGCACACGCGGCCGCTCTGCTGTTGCCCTTGTTCGCCGGCCTGGTTTCGTTTCAGACAGGCTGCCGTGCGGAGCAGCAATGGCCCTTGTGGCAGCACTACCGCGAGCACTTTCTGGACAGTTCCGGGCGTGTGATCGATCACAGCGCCGGCGACAAGACCACCAGCGAAGGCCAGGCGTACGGCATGTTTTTTGCCCTTGTGGTAAACGATCGCAAGAGCTTCGACCTGATGCTGCGCTGGACTGAGGACAATCTTGCGGGCGGCGATCTGACTTCGCGATTACCCGCATGGAGCTGGGGCAAAACAGCGGACGGCCAGTGGAAGCAGCTGGATACAAATTCGGCTGCCGATGCGGACCTATGGCTGGCGTATGACTGCCTGGAGGCTGGGCGGCTTTGGAAAGACGACCGGCTGACCAAGTTGGGGACGGTGCTTGCCGATCGTATGTCGCACAGCGACATCGTGCTCATTCCGGGTGTAGGTACGGTGCTGACACCCGGGCCGCAGGGCTTCCATCCATCCACGGACAGATGGGTGCTGAACCCGAGCTACATGCCACCGCAGGTGATTGCGCGCATTCGGCAGCAGGCTCCGGACGGACCGTGGGCAAGCGTACAGCAGGATTTGCCTGTGGTGCTGACGCAGGGTGCTTCTTCAGGATTTGCGATGGACTGGCTCGCGGCGGACGCGGCCGGCGTGCACCCATCGTCCTCGCCGGATGTGCTGTCACAGGGCAAGCCTGGCAACTCGTCGCACGGTAGCTACGACGCGATCCGTGTCTATCTATGGCTGGGTACGGCGGACCGCGAGACGCCGGGCGTAGCGGAAACCATTCAGTCGATGCCGGGAATGGCGCACTATCTGTCGACAACGACGACGCCGCCATTGCAGGTGGACAGCAACGGCACCGTTACCGACCCGAATAGCCCGGTGGGGTTCTCGGCCGCGGTGTACCCATACCTGTTGGCAGTTGGGCAGCAGCGCGAAGCAAAGGCGCAGATGGATCGTGTGGATGCAAGCCTGGACCCGTCGAACGGTCTGTACGGGCGCGGAAGCGAGTACTACGACCAGAACCTGGTGCTGTTTGCGACGGGTTGGAAAGATGGCCGGTTCCGCTTCGATCGGGATGGACGGCTGAGGCTGAAGTGGCGATGAAGCAGTTTTTCCGCAAGTTCTTCGCCGGGAACCCAGAACTGTAGTGCACACAATGCGAGGCAGACAGTAAGATGCTGCTACACCGAACGTTTTACGCCGCTGGGCGGTGTGCGCCCAGCAAGACGGAGAAACCTGCCCGAGCCCCCGCGGGACCTGGACCGATGAGACAGATGCGACACATTCCGGCTGCTGCATGCTTGGGATTTGCGCTGGCACTGAGCGCGTGCCTGGTCGCGCCCGCTCAGGGCGGTGCAGCGGCGACACAGGCGTTGTTGGACAAGGCGCACGCCTTGGAAACACGGGGTCGCATGGACATGGCCGCGCAGACATGGCAGCAGGTGCTCCTCGCCGATCCGAAGAACACCGAGGCGCTGGGTGGTTTGGCGCGGGCGGCAAAGGTGTCCGGCAATAACGCTCTTGCAAACACTTATCTTGAGCGGCTGCGTGCGATTAATCCGAATGATCCCGGCATTGCGCGCGCCGAGTCCGCGCAGGCGCAGCCAAACCAGATCGCGGCGCTGCAGCAGGCCGGAAAACTTGCCGCACAGGGCAATTACGCGCAGGCGATGAACATTTATCGCCAGGTGTTCGGAGCGCAACCACCCGCAGGTGACTGGGCACTGGCGTACTACGAAACGGAGGCGGCAACCGACGACGGGCGGCCGCATGCGATAGCCGGATTCCGGGGGCTGATTGACCGTTATCCTCAGGACTCGCGGTACCAGATCGCGTTGGGTCGTATTTTGACCTATAACCCTTCCACCCGGGCGGACGGACGCAGGTACCTGGAGAGGCACCCGAATAATCCTGAGGCGGTGCAGGCGCTGCGGCAATCGCTCATTTGGGATTCCCAGAATCCTGCGGCGGCAGCGGACATCCGTGCGTACCTGCAACACCACAAGGATCCGCAGCTCGAGGAGGCGCTCCGTACGACTCAGGCCGCCGCGCAACGAGCGGCGCAGGCCAATGCAGCTTCGCGCGGTTCGGCGCGGAGGAGCACGGCTTCGGGAGGCGGCGGAAATCCGGGTCAGCCGGCGGAGAGCAGCGAGGCGGCGCAGGAGCAGCGGGCGCAGGGAGCAGAGCTGAGTGCGGCCTACGCGGCACTGAATGGAAAGCGATTTGAGGACGCGGAAAGCCGGTTCAAGGCGATCCTGGCCAAGGACCCGCAAAACGCGCGGGCACTGGCCGGCATCGGCTATGTGCGCATGAACCAGCAAAACTTCGGCGGGGCGATCTCATTCCTGGAGCAGGCCAAGGAGAACGGGGCGAAGGACGCGGGGCTGGATAAGAATCTTGAGGTTTCGCGTTTCTACTACACGCTAAGCGAAGGTGGCGTGGCGTTGAATGAGAACGATCTGACCACTGCGGAGCAGAAGTACCAGCAAGCCTTGCAGATGCGGCCGACCAGCCCAGAGGCGCTGCAAGGTTTGGGCGGCACGCTGATGAAGGCCGGTCAGCCACAGGCGGCCATCCCCTACTTTCAGAAGTTTGTACAGGAGCGGTCAGGGGCGGACTCATGGCGGGCGCTGTTCATGGCACAGTACCAGGCGGGTGATGCAGCGGCGGCACTCGCGACGGAGCGGCGCATTCCGGCCAATGTCCGGACGCAGCTGATGCGAGATCCGGAGTACCTGCGGACGCTGGCTTCGGCGTATTCGGCCGTCGGACGCGATGCGGATGCGCAGCGGGTGCTGCGTTCGGCTCTGGACCTGCCATTTCCAGCCGAGGGGCGGGGCTTGAAGGCGGACACGCAGCTGCAGTATGCCAGCCTGCTGCTGCAGGCAAACCGTATCGATCAGGCGAGCGGGCTCTACCGGCAGGTGTTGGCGGACGACCCGAATAATGTGCTGGCCTGGCAGGGCCTGGTCAACGCCGAGCATGCCATGCACAACGATCCGGTCGCGTTGCAGACGGTAGAGAGCATGCCGCCCGCGGTATATGACCAGGCGTTGCGCGATCCGGGTTTTTTGAGCGCGGTGGCTGCGGTGTACCAGAGCAACAATAAGTTCGATCTGGCCCAGGGCTTGCTGGAAAACGCAATTGCGCAGCAGAACACTACCGGCCAGCTGGTACCGGTTCCGCTGCAGTTGCAGCTCGCCGGACTGTACCTGCAGCGCAACGATCCGGGCCGGGCTTACCCGATCTATCAGCGGGTCCTGAGCCAAAGTCCGGACCGCGTCGATGCGTGGCGAGGGCTGCTGACGGCGCTGCATAGCTCTGGCCGTGATCAGGAAGCATTGGCGCAGATTCAGCAGATTCCGCCGGAGGTTCGCAAGACGCTGGAACAGAGCGTGGATTACCTGCAGACGGTTGGCCAAATCTATAACGGACTTGGCCAGCCTCGGCAGGCAATGCTGTTTCTGAACCGGGTACAGCAGCACTATGCGGCGCAGCATGCCATGCCACCGGCGGACATCGACGTCCAGAACGCCTGGCTGCTGTACAACGGCAACAATGACACGGGCCTGTACCGGCAGTTGCTGGTGCTGGGCAGCCGGACCGATCTGACGGATGATCAACGGCGCACGGTGCAGACGATCTGGGCAAATTGGGCAGTGCGGCGGGCGAACCAGGCGAGCGCAGCCGGCAACAGCAAGCGGGCGCTGGTGATTCTGAACGCCGCAGCGAAGTCGTTTCCGGACAATCCCGCGGTGATCAAGGCGCTTGCCGGTGGGTATCAGCGCGCCGGCCTGCCGAAGGAGGCGGTGGCGATCTTCAAGTCGCAGGATATGACCTCGGCGACGGCTTCGGATTACAAGGCGGCGGTCGGCGCGGCGCTGGCGGCGAACGATACGAAAGATGCCGAGACCTGGCTGCGTTATGGATTGAACCAATATCCAAAAGATGGCGAGATGCTGAATCTTGCGGCCAAGTTTGAGCAGGCACGCGGAGACAGCGGCCGCGCGGCGGACTACTACAAGGCGTCGCTGGCGGCACTGCCCCCACCTGATCCGGGCTCCGAGCTTGCGAACATTCTGAATGCACCGATGCCGCTGAATCCGAGGGCCTTGCCGTCGGCAGCGCAGCCGCAAGACCTGGCGACATTGCTGGCGCCGGGAAGCGATCCGGCGGGGAGCGGAGCGGCCGGAGCGCTCGCCGCACCTCCGCCGCGGCCGTACTTGCCGAGCTACAGCAATGCGTACGGCTCCGCGCCAGTGCAAGTGGGTGCATCCGGTTCAGCGCTGTCGGGATCTCCGCAGACCGGGGCGGCCGTCGTTCCGCCCTATATGGCAAATCCGAACCGGAGTGGCGCCTCGCCGCGTTCCACGCTGGGCAATTATCAGCCTCCATCCTCGGTGTATGGCGATCCGTACGGTGGAGCGGTTCCACAGAGTGGGTATGCGCCTCCGGCGACTGGTTCTCCAACCCCGGCGGCGGGCGTTCCGTTGAGCTATCCGGGTATGTCGGAGAGGGACATACCAAGGGAGGTGACGCCTTCAACAGCAGCGGAAGCGGACAGCTTCCTGGCTTCGCAGCAGGCGGACCAGCAGGAACAAATTCGCCGGGCAAGCGCGCTGGCCGCGGCTGGCAATTCGCCACTGGCTGGCTCGGACGCGCTCACGGAGGTTGCAGCTCTGAGTGAAGGAGCACACCCCGAAGGCGCGCAGACAGGGCAATTCGGCAACGGTGAAGTGTACGGGCCGTATGTGCCTTACGTTGCGCCGACGCAACGGGGCGCGCCCGCGGTTTCATACAACGCGAGCACGGTGGATCTGCCGAGCCAGACGATCATTACCAATTTCCCGACAGGGCAGGGGAAACTGGTGCCGCTGCATAATGCCAAGTCGACGCGTCGCGGCAAGGTACACCATGCGCAGGATGACGCGGCTGAGGCCGCATCGGTCCGACGCCGGCAATCGGAGCCGGAGATTGTGCAGGGCGCCGCGGACCCGGAGAGCGCGGACGACCTGAGCGATGGACATGCGGTGCAATACGGTGGTGTGAATGCGCCCGCAACGGGGCAGACGGCCCGGCCTTCGCAGCTGCCGGCAACCGCGCCGACGAACACGCAGGCGTCCTATGGCGCCTCGACTTTCCCGGGACAAAATGGTGATGCGAGTTCGAACAGCACCGGAAGCGGCACGACCACACGTACCGTGACCACGCAGTTTCCGCAATCACCAGACAACGGCACGTTTGGCCAGCAGTATCCCCGGCCGACGCGCGCTCTGGCTGGGGGAACCACCCGGCGACGTGCGGCAGCCCGGCGGCAGCCCAGTGCCGTTGCCACCTTCGGTCCGGGAGCACCGCCGATCTTCTACCCTTCGGTACCCTCGGCTTTGTCGTCTCAGCCATATCCAGATCTGCCGCCGTATAACAACGGTCAGCAAGCTCCGAGCGATGCACAGTTGCTGGCCAAGAACGTGCCTCCACTGCGGGGCGGCTACACTCCACCGGACCCGGGCGCTGGGACCGCGGGCGGGCCGCCGCTCACGCAGCGCCAGCAGGAAGAGCTTGACCTGGAACAGCTGGAGGCGAGCTATAGCGGATGGATGGGCGGCAACGGGTTTGTGCGGACACGGAGCGGCGATCCCGGGTTGAACCGCCTGTACGATTTTGAGCTGCCGTTCGAAGGCAGCTTTGTGGCCGGCAAAACGGCGCGGTTCACGGTGATTCCCACGGGCGTGTTCCTGAACAGCGGAACCATCGATCCGACACGTTACACCACCGCGGGATTTGTGCCATATCTGGGAACGATCTCCGCGGCCGCGGCCAACACGCCTTCCCCACAGTATGCGTCGGGTGTGGGTGGCGAAATTCAGATGACAACGCAGAACCTGGGACTTGCGGTGGGCTACACGCCGTATGAGTTCCTGGTCTCCAACATAACCGGCCGGTTCCGGTACAGGCCGGCCGGCGGCCCGATCTCGTTTTACGCCGAGCGCGAACCGGTGAAGGATACGCAGCTTTCGTATGCGGGGTTGCGAGACCCGGGGTCCATCGGCTTTTCCAACAGCGGAAACATCTGGGGCGGCGTGGTCGCAACGGGCGGCGGGGTGCGTCTGGACAAAGGTAACGAGCGGGCCGGGCTTTACGCGAGCGCGGATTACTCAACGCTGACCGGGTTTCACGTGCTTGAGAATCGGCGTATTCAGGGCACGGGCGGCGCCTACTTCAGGGTGCACACCTTCCCGGGAATTGGCACGCTGAATGTGGGTGCCAGCCTGTTTGGAGCGCACTTCGACCAAAACGAGCGCGCGACGTCGTACGGCCTGGGCGGGTACTTCAGCCCCGATGTCTATATTTTAGGGTCCGTTCCGGTCACCTTTACCGGTCACGCAGGAAACGCGTGGCACTACGCCGCGCAGGCGGCGATCGGCGTCCAGACTTTTCAAGAGAACAACGACCCGTACTTCCCGTTGCCGGAGGATGCCGCGCTGCAGACGGCGGCACTGCAGAACTGCTCGGTGTTGTCGTTGCAGCAGCGGAACTGCGCGAGTGCATACCAACCGTTGAACACGAGCACTGGCGCGAACTTCAGCATCCAGGGCGAGGCTTCTTACCGTGTTACGGACCACTGGTACGTAGGTGCGGCGCTTGAGGCGAACAATACGAACAATTACACGCTGGTACAGCCAACCGTCTTTTTGCGATACCTCTTCAAGCCGCAGTACCCGACCGACGATTATCCGACAGGCATTTTCCCGACGGACGGATTGCGGCCGCTCCGTGTTCCATAGCTTGCGATGAGCCGTAAGGCCCGATGTATTTTGCCTGTAGATCGCTGCGGCTGAGCCGCCGGTCATATCTGCGGCATGGACGGAACCTGAGTCTGAAGTTACCGCGAACCCGGGCACCGAGCGCCTGGGTCAAGCGAGATTTTTCGCGCTGTCCCCCGCGGTGACGGCGAAGCTGGCGCCGGAAATCATCCGAGCGGCGTCGGAAGCGAGGAAGACCACCATCGGTGCGACGTCGTTCGGGTCGATCCAGGGAACACGCAACGGCGAGGTGGCGTTGAGGTTTTCACGGGCCGTTTGTTCATCTTTTTCCATGTCGCCGGTGGGCGTCTTGCCACTCTTTTCCAGAGCCTGCGCATAGCGCTCCTCGTGGTGGGTAAGTGGAGTGTCGATGAGGCCGGGAACCAGGCAGTTTACGGTGATGCCGTGCTTGCCGAGTTCCAAGGCTACCGACTTCATGAGACCGATCAGACCGAATTTGGAGGCAGAGTAGGCGGAGCCGTTCAGCGTGCCATGTTCGCCCTGGGTGGACGTAGTGATGATGATGCGGCCCGATTTACGCTCGACCATGCCGGGAGCGAAGGCGCGCAGGATATTGGCGGTGCCGGTCAGGTTGGTGTCGATCGTGGTGTCCCAGTCTTCGTCCGTCATCTCCAGCAATGGATGGAATTGCTGGATACCGGCGTTGGCGAAGAGCACGTCGACTCGACCAAGGGAAGCCTCGATCTCACGGGCTGCCCGCTGCACCGCGCTCCGATCGCGCTGGTCGAGGGTGACCGCATGCCAGCGAACACCGTGTGCCTCGACGAGGTCGCCCGTGGCTCTTAGATCTTCCGGGGTTGACGGAGTGACGCCGGAGCGTGGATCGGCGACGGACGCAAGGTCGATACCCGCAACGTCCGCGCCAGCTGCGGCAAGGGCGATCGCCGCGGCGCGGCCGATGCCTCGTGCTGCTCCGGTGACCACCGCCGTTTTGCCTCGCAGGGCAGAGGAGGAAAAGGTTGGATTGGGCGCGGTCAGTTTCAGATCGGTGATGGAGTCCGGCATGGGTGTACATGTCCCTGGAGCGAAAGCTCACTCAATCTGGTGAGATGCTTCTCCGTTTTGGCCGGGCCGGTGCGTCGGAAGCAGGCGATCTCGAGGGCGTTGTCGTGAGTGATTTTTCAGTTTCAGTTG
The DNA here is from genome assembly GCA_964249935.1 of uncultured Terriglobus sp. Taxonomy (GTDB): domain Bacteria; phylum Acidobacteriota; class Terriglobia; order Terriglobales; family Acidobacteriaceae; genus Terriglobus. The sequence continues at coordinate 4,056 of CAXUEG010000030.1, read as the reverse complement.
ACGAGGTTTACCGTAGCCTTCATACCTGGGCGGCGGCGTTGCTGAAAGGGCAGGTCAGCGCTGTGCTGGCCGATGCCGGAAGCACGATCCAGGTGACGCCGAGCGGTACAAGGCGATCACGGCGTTGCGCATCGGAAATGGTGTTCAGATCTTGCGTTGCTTGCACCGCGGTTTGCCAGGAGGAGGTCAGTGCGGGAAGCACGGCGGCAATCCCGGCGTCTTTGACCGCGTCTGGAAGCGCAGAGCGGAGGGCGGCGGCGCGGAAGCCGTGGCTGTCTTCGCCGGGCTCATTGATGTAGCCGCTGTCCAGGGCGAAGAGTGCATCAGTTGGGGTGTTGCTGCGGCACCAGGCGAAAGCTGCTTCCCATGAGTTGGAGAGCGGTGCGCCGGGCCACTCGAGGTGCGGCGTGTGCGAGTAGAGGGAGCGCTGCATCGCGAAGACGGATGCGGCGGCGATGGCACATGCAGCGATGGCGACGACGGTCTGCAGGGTTGTTCGAAGCCGGCTTTGCAGGACGGCGGCTGTAGCGGCGAAAAAGGCGACGAAGACGAGATGCAGGCTGCGCATGGGTTGCAGGCGAGCGACGGCCAGCGACGAAGCGGTCTCGCGAGCGAAGCAGAGGGCGAGCGCGGCGGCGATGACGGTTGTGAGGATGAGCACGATGGAGAGGTGTCTGAGAGCCGCGCCGTTGTCGCCGAGTTGCCGCGCAAAGCTGGCGAGGAGAATGCAGGGTGCGACAGCGCCTGTCCACTCGTACCAACGCCACTGCGCGGGAAACCAGTACGCCCGCGTATGTGCGACGGCGTAGGCCGCGGGAGCTTCGTGCGGTAAGGCAGCGTTGAGCAGGATGGCTGCGGCGAAGACGAGAGCAGCGAGGGCGAAGGCACTCTGGCGCGGGTGCCTGGTCGCGAGTGCGGCAGTGAGCAGGAGCGGCAGCGCGGCCCAAAGCGCCATAAGCGGGTGGATGGTGGCAGCCGCTGCCCAGCAGGCCGCGCTCGCTGGCCAGCGATGTCGCAGAGCCAAGCTGAGGGCAAAGAGCAGCAGCGGTGTGGTGAGCGTGCGGGCCGTGCAGTATGGGTCTACCGCGTAGAGCGCGGTGCCGGCGACGGGCAGGCCGGCTCCTATCGCAACGGCTAGGGTGGCGAGCCAGGGAAGGCGTTCGTCGGGGAAGCAGGTGCGTGCCAGGTGCGCGGAAGCAGCCAGGAGGCCGATAAGTCCTGCCGCGTACAAAGAGAAGAGAACGGTTGCAAGCGGCAGGTGCAGCGTGCGGGTTATGGCCCCTGCCAATGGAACAAAGAGGGCAAAGCGCGTGTGCGCAGTGACCCAAATGCGGTCGTGCGGGAAGAGCGCAGGATTGAGCCGTGCTTGGATGGCCGCGGCGTAGATGCCGCCGTCCTCTGCGGATGGATGATAGCCGAGCAGCAACAGGGCGAGCAGCGCCGTGGTGGCGAGGCAAGTGGGCTCGTGCAGGTGGCGTGACCACCAGACGCGAGGGACCGGCCCGGTTGGGCGATGGCTTGAATCGAAGGCGGTGCGCGGCATGCGGGAGTTCTTGTCAGTATGACGCTTGCTCCGGTCACGCCTGCTTGTGTGCTGGAGACATGCTGCCAGCTGGTATGCGGCGCGTCGTATCATGCAAAGAGCATGCACGCGGGCCCTTTGAAGACAGACGTAGCAGGCCCGGGCGATGCTGGAGTGCCGCAGGAGCCTAGCGGCCCGGCGACGAACGCCGCGTCCGGCAAGAACCGCAAGCGGGAGTTGTGGAAGCTGATTCCGGGCTTCGCGATCTCTGCGTTCTTTTTGTGGCGCACGATCAAGGGCATCCATTACGACGATCTGCGATCGCTGCACGTGGTGCATCCGGTCTGGATCGCGGTGCTCACCGTGTTTCTGCTGGGCAGCTATACACTGCGGATTTACCGCTGGTGGTTCATGCTGCGGCGCAGCGGGGCGGCGGGCTTCGGCGTGTGTTCCCGGGTGCTGCTGACGAGCTTTGCGGCAAACAATGTTCTGCCGTTTCGCATCGGCGATTTTCTAAGGGTGTTTTCGTATGCGGGTGACCTTCACGCATCATCTTCTACGATTCTGAGCACCGTCATTCTGGAGCGGCTTCTTGACATATTTACGCTGCTCTTGATCCTGGTCACGCTGCTGCTGGGCGCGTCGCATGCGCTGCCGCCGGTGGTGGTGCGCGGCCACGAGTGGAACGTGCTGCACTTTGCGGAGCCGGTGCTGTTGCTGTGCGCGCTCGGCTTAATGGTGCTGCTGTTTGGAGCACCGCTGCTGCAGCGAGTGGTGGAGGCTGTGGTGCGGCGGATGCCGCATGGTGCGCGTACGGAAAAGCTGCAGCGCTGGGCGTTGCTGCTGTTCGATGCGGTGCTGAAGCTGAGCTTTGGCGGACGTCTGTTGCTGCTGGTGTCGAGCGTCGTGATCTGGCTGTGTGAAGGCATGATCTTCGTGTCGCTTGCGCGCATGCTTGCGATTGCGGTGCTGCCGCGCGGGCCGTGGCTGGCGGTTGCGCTGAGTAATCTTGGCTTCCTGATTCCATCGTCGCCGGGGGCAATCGGCGTGTATGAGAACTTTTGCAAGGCGGCGATGACGAGCCAGGGAGCCGCGCCGGGCATTTCTGGCATTTACGGCATTCTGGTGCACGTGGTGGTGTTTTTCAGCGTAACGATTGCGGGTGGTGTTGCGTTTCTGGCGCACCGGATGGCGCGGGGTGCAGCGTCGCGGCCGTTGCGCGCCGATCTGGCGGATTTGCCGCTGGAGTTGCCGGCCGACCTGCCGCCGGGCATTTCAAGTTAGGTGTGCGGATTTCGCATTTGACTCGGCTGAGATCTGACCGAGCTCCAGCAGGGATGGGTGGCGCGGACGTGCGCCGGTGAGGATAGAAGATGTATCGCAAGCTGCAACAGGCCGTGCTCGAGCGCATCCGCGAAGTTCTGCGGGAGCGTTACGACGTCTCGCTGGAGCGTATCGCGGCGGAGCAGCCGCCGTCAGTCGCGCTGGGTGAAATCGCGCTGCCTGTTGCGTTTGAACTGGCAAAGCGGCTGCGCAAAGCACCGCGTGTAATCGCGGCGGAGCTGGCCGACTCGCTTACGGCGGTGCCGGGTGTCGCGTCGGTGGAGGTTGCGGGCGCGGGTTATCTGAATGTGCGGCTTGATCGCGCGGCGACCGTGCGCGCGGTTGCTGCGGATGAACACTCGGTGGTGGGTGGTCCTGGATTTCGGCTTTTGGAACACACCAGCATCAACCCAAACAAGGCGGCGCATGTGGGGCATCTGCGCAATGCCATTCTGGGCGACAGCTTTGCGCGCATGCTGCGGCCGGATGCGTACAAGCCGGGCTGGCAGACGGGTGTGCAGAACTACATCGACAACACGGGCGTGCAGGTGGCGGACGTGGTGGTGGCGCTGGAACATCTGCAAGGAAAGAATCTGCAGGGCGTGCATGAACTGATGCTGGAGCTGGCTGCCAGCAAGGAGCGCATCGACTACTACCTGTGGGATCTGTACGCGCGGGTGTCGCAGTGGTACGACGCCGAGCCGGCGGAGAAGGAGTCGCGACGCGCGCTGCGGCTGGCGGCGCTGCATGCACTGGAGCAAGGCGAAGGTGAGACGGCGCAGATGGCCGACCTGTTGGCGACGGCGGTGTTGTCACGGCATCTGGAAACCATGGAGCGGCTTGGCATTGCGTACGACTTTCTGCCGCGCGAGAGCGAGATCCTGCACCTGCACTTCTGGGAGCGCGCGCGGCAGATCATGATTGAGCGCGGCGTGTTGTACGAGGAGACTGCGGGGAAGAACGCAGGCTGTTGGGTCATGCGGCGGCCTGGTGCTGAGGCGCTCGTTGAAGGTGAGCCTGATGCGGACGCGAAAGTGATCGTGCGGTCGAACGGAACGGTGACATACGTCGGGAAAGATATCGCGTACCACCTCTGGAAGTTTGGTCTGCTGGGCAAGGATTTCGGCTATCGCGTGTTTCGCGAGTACCCGGACCGCACATGGTGGGTTTCAGCGAGGAGGGGTGAGGAGCCGCAGCCGAGCTTTGGGCAT
>CAXUEG010000029.1:11617-19086 GCA_964249935.1 uncultured Terriglobus sp. | reverse complement strand
AGCAGCATCATGGGGGCAACAAAGCGGATCGGCGAGCTGATACTGCTCCAGGCGCAGCAGCACTCTCCTGAGCGCTTCGCGGCGCTGCGTATATGTAACGTGCTCGGCTCCACAGGAAGTGTTGCTCCCCTGTTCGCGCGGCAACTTGCCGCGGGCCAGCCCTTAACCGTTACACACGCTGCAGCGACACGATTCTTTCTTTCTACGGTGGATGCTGTGCGCTGCCTTCTTCGCGCCGCGATCTTACCTTCGCATACGGGTCTTCTGGCGCCACCGGTTGAGCGGTCCTACTATGTCCAGGATCTCGCGCACTTTCTCCTGCAAAGATCTGGGCAAAGAACAGATCGCATTGTGTATACCGGTTTGAGCAAGGGAGAGAAGCTACACGAGCAACTCTTTTCTCCCTCGGAGTCTATTCAACCCACGACGGATCGTTCCCTGCTCGCCGTTCACTCCAGCTTCCATAAAGACAGGCTCGCTGCGGCAGTGGATGCAATTCGAATCGCAGTCGCATCGCGCGATGCAGCAAAGCTCCTGGACGCAATCCGTTCTACGGTTCCGGCCTACAGTAGCCAGGGTGCCGGCACAGAGCAGCACAATCGGGCAATCGCATGAAGACGGTTGCCGTTGTAACGACCTCTCGAGCCGACTACAGTCATCTCTATTGGCCATTGAAGTTATTGCAGGCCCATCCAGACGTCGAGCTTAAGCTCATCGTGATGGCGTCACACCTGTCACCAGAGTTCGGTAACACTGTCGGAGAGATTGAGCATGATGGGTTTCCGATAGCCGCAAAAGTCGAATGTCTGCTGAGCTCCGACTCTGACCTTGGTATGGCAAAAAGCATCGGTCTCGGCGTTCTCTCGCTTGCGGATGTTCTCGCAGTGATGCGCCCGGATGTCCTGCTGCTCATCGCCGATCGGTATGAGATGCTGGCTCCTGCTGCCGTGGCGCTTGCTTTGCGAATTCCGATCGCACATATCGAAGGCGGTGAACGCAGCGAGGGGGCGATTGATGACGCAGTACGCAACGCACTCACAAAGATGAGTCACGTCCACTTCACCTCGACTGTTGCAGCGCGTGAGCGGGTCATCCGCATGGATGAAGAGCCGTGGCGCGTGCACCACGCCGGCGCACCCTCTCTTGATCACCTTCGCAAAAGTTCTCTGCCCTCGAAGGCCGAACTCGAGACAGTACTCGATGCCGATTTGAGCAGACCTTTTCTTGTCGTGGCATATCATCCGGTGACATTACTTACGGACACGAACGCCGAGGCGGACGCGCTTTTTGCGGCCCTGCGCCGCGTTCCGGAGCAGATTGTCTTCTGCTATCCCAACGCAGATGCGGGCAGCCGCGACTTGGTGCGCCGTACGCAATGCTGGCTGCGTGAACGCGGCAATGGTCGCCTGCTCATCAATCTGCCGGCGGTGCAGTATTGGTCTTTGCTGCGCGAGGCCAGCGTCTTCATAGGTAATTCCAGCAGCGGCATCATGGAAACCGCGTCCTTTGCACTGCCGACCGTCAATGTGGGACTTCGGCAAAAAGGACGTGAGCGGCCCCGCAACGTCATTGATGCGGCGCCAGATGCAGACGCGATTCATGCAGCCATTCTGCGAGCGATCGACCCCAGCTTTGCCCTCGCATTGAGAGGTATGGCAAATCCTTACGGTGAGGGCATGGCAGCAGAGCGGATCACTGCTGTCCTCGCAACCTTGCCCTCGCGGGAGCGGCTGCTGTACAAACGTGCCGAGGACGATGCCCCTGCATGATCGTACCGCTCTCCGAACCTGACATCACGTCCCTTGAAGTTGAGGCGGTTGTCTCCGTTCTTTGCAGCTCCCGTCTCAGTCTCGGTCCCAGCCTGGAAGCTTTCGAAAAGGCCGTCGCAGGGCGCGTCGGGGTACCGCATGCCATCGGCGTGAGTTCCGGAACCGCGGGCTTGCATCTGTGCGTGCGTGCGCTTGGCATTGGTCCCGGCGATGAAGTCATCGTGCCCTCTTTCACTTTCATCGCGGCTGCAAACTGCATTCGCTACGAGGGCGCGGTACCCGTTTTCGTCGACATCGACCCGCATACGCTGAACATAGACCCAAGCTGCATCGAGGCGGCCATCACCTCGCGCACACGGGCCATCATGGCCGTGCACACCTTTGGCCTGCCGGCCCGAATGGATCTGATCCTCGAAATCGCAGAACGCTACCATCTGTTGGTCATCGAAGACGCCTGCGAAGCCATTGGCGCGCGCTTCGCGGAAAAATCTGCAGGGTCCTTCGGCCACGCTGCAGTGTTCGCGTTTTATCCCAACAAGCAGATCACCACGGGGGAAGGTGGTGTCGTGTTGACACGCGACCTCGCCCTGGCCGACACCATGCGCGCGCTTCGCAACCAGGGCCGCTATGCCTCGGACGCATGGCACCAGCACAGCATTCTCGGCTTCAACTATCGTCTTTCTGAGATCAACGCCGCACTCGGCGACGCACAGATGAAGCGGTTGGACGAGATTCTTGGGAAACGCTCCGCAGTGGCGGACACCTACGATCACTTTCTGGCCGATGTTGACGGCGTCAGCCTGCCTCCGCGTACACAGAATCCCCGTGACATGAGCTGGTTCGTATACATAATCCGGCTTGCTCACGACCGCGATCGTGTTGCAGAACAACTTGTCGCAAAGGGAGTTCAGTGCGGTCGCTACTTCGCGCCCATCCACGAGCAGAAGGCGTATGCCGATTGGCCCTTGCCGCATCCGCTGCCGGTTACAGAAGCTGAAAGCCGCCGAACTTTGGCGTTACCGTTCTTCAGTAATCTTTCTGGGGCGCAAATCGAATTCGTGATCAAACAGTTGAAGGCTTCCTTAGCAGGATTGGCCTAAGAACGATCGGCCTAAGACACCAGTCGGACCGAACGGAGATTGAGTCTATTTCAGACTCAATCAAAAGGTGGATGCGCGACCCGTAAGAAACGCTATGCTGGTGTGGATACTTCCGCGGTGGCTGAATCGCGGGTAGGTCTCAAGTAACGTTGCGATGCATGCGTCTGCGGCAGTGAAGCGTACAGGCGCACGTCGTCCTTCAAATCGGGCTTTTGATGTTTTTTGTCGACCGCGCTAACGCAGGTGGGCGTTCGCGGGGAATAACCCGGACCGTCCTCGTTGCCTCCCATCTCGCCCTGCTCGTAGTTGCCTTGTTCTCTCTCGGTGGCTGCCGCTCCAGAACCGCAATCCCGCGGCCCGGTACCGAACGGTATCGACAGTTCGTTTCTTCTTTTTATGTCGGTCTTGCCGGCCTGCAGGTCGGCGATGATGTCCGCGCCGAAGCCAGCCTGGCCGAAAGCGTGGGACTGGTTTCGGAAGAACCCGCCGCATGGGTGAACTGGGCCATTCTGGCCATGCGTCAGCGTAACTATGACGCCGCGGCAAGCCGCCTGGCGCATGCCCACACGCTTGCCCCGGCCAACGATCACGTCGACTATCTGCAGGGATTGCTGGAAAGCGAACGCGGCAACTCCGCTGCCGCAATTACAAACCTGCAACAGGCTGTTTCTCTGAATCCTCGCAATCTTCGCGCGCTGTACCAGCTCGCTTCCGAGGTGGAACGTGAGGGAGCGCCTGGAAGTGACGCACGGTTTGAGCAGCTCATGGAACAGATCCTCGCTGTACAGCCTCACAATCTTGCCGCACAGCTGGAACTCTGCCGCGTGGCAGCAAAGCAGGGCGACACACCCGCGCTGCAACGCGCCGTAAGTGCTATCGCCGAGCAAAGTCAGCCATGGCCTTCCGGTGTACGCGAACAGCTCACGCAGCTTCAGGCCACGGTCACAGGCGCCCAGCCACGTGCGGCCGCTACGCGGTCCATCTTTCTTCGCAATGTACTGATGCAGGTTCCGGCCTTCCGGAATGACCTTGCCGAGCTTCGCCAGGCACCCGGCGAAGGTGCACAGCCGATGTCGCACTTTCTTCGCGTCGCGAACCCGTCCTCACGACCGGCTGCTAACGACCTCCAACTTACTTTCAGCCCGCAAACAGTTGCTCCTGCTGGCCCGTGGATGTGGGCAGGTGCGCTGCTGCTGAACAGCGAGGACCCTCCCGTACTTGGGGAGGCCGATGCGGCTCACCTCCAGCTCTCCAACGGTGTCGTGCTCCCCTTCCCGGGCGGCGGCTCGTCCAGCACGCTACGGCCTGAAAACATCCTGTCCATCGATTTCAACTATGACTTCAAGACAGATCTCGTCCTTGCCGGCGCGGGTGGGCTTCGCTTCTACCGCCAGGACTCCCCGTCGGCTTTTAGCGATGTAAGCTCCGCGACACGCCTGCCCGCCTCTGTGCTGAACGCGCCCTATATCGGAGCGTGGGCGATCGATCTCGAGGCCGATGGTGACCTGGACATCGTTCTCGGTTCGGCATCTGGCCTTCCAACAGTTCTGCGCAACAATGGCGACGGCACCTTTGCGGTCCAGCATCCCTTTTCTGGCGTTGTGGGTGTGCAACAGCTTGTATGGGCCGACCTGAATGGCGATGGCAATCCCGATGCCGTTTTCCTCGACACCGGGGGCCGTGTACATATCTTTCTGAACCGGCGCTCCGGCACCTTTGAGGAAGCACGAACCCCCAGCAGTCTTGCGCAGGTCAAAGCCATCACAGCTGGCGATCTGTCGGACGCTGACGTGCTCGACCTGATTGCTGTCACCTTGGACGGCAGCATCGTCCGGTTTTCCACATCCGACGAGGGTCAGCACTGGAAGACCGTCGATCTTGTGAAGGTGCCCCAACCGGCACAGGTGCTTGTCGGCGACGTACGCCTGTGGGCCGAGGACCTGGACAACAACGGGGCTGTGGACCTTGTAGTTGCTTCGATTTCGGATCCTGCTGCCCGGCCCGTCGTGATGCTGCAAAGTGACCATCAGACATTCGATCGTTTGCCGGTCCCGCTGCCGCAGATGCGCGTTCTGGACCTGTCTGACCTGAAACAGAACGGGCGCTTGGCGCTCGTTGGGCTCAGCGCTGACGGCGCGGTGATCGCTGCTGAAAACCACGGCACGAAAAATTACCATTGGCAGACAATCCGGCCACGCGCCCGGCAGGCCACAGGCGATCAGCGTATCAACCCTTTTGGAATCGGTGGGGAAATCGAGATTCGCTCGGCACTTCTCGTGCAGAAGCAGCCTATCTGGGGCCCCGCTCTGCACTTCGGCCTTGGAGAACAGACAAAAACGGATGTCGCCCGCATCCTTTGGCCCAATGGTTCGGTTCGCGCTGAGTTCAATCTCGGGTCCGACAAGCAGATCGTCACTGAACAGCGACTCAAAGGCTCATGCCCATTCCTGTTTGCCTGGAACGGCCATGAAATGCAGTTCGTCAAGGACTCTGTGCCCTGGGGTTCGGCCATCGGTTTGCGCATTAACGCGCTGGGTGCTGCAAGGATCGCCGCCACCGAGGAGTGGTACAAAATCGGCCGTGATCAGCTCGTTGCACGTGACGGCTTTTACGACCTGCGTGTCACCGGCGAGCTTTGGGAGACTTACTTTTACGATTCACTCGCGCTGATGACAGTGGATCACCCCGCCGGTACGGAGATCTTTACAGACGAGCGCTTTGATGTGCCCGGCGTCAAACTTGCCGTCACCGCGGTCGCCGAGCCGCAGCCCATTCTGAGCGCTGTGGATGACGGTGGGCGAGACGTGACCTCCACGCTCAGCAGCCTGGATGGTGTGTACCTCGACAACTTTGGCCGAGGCCAATACCAGGGTGTCACGCGGGATCACTTTGTCGAGATCACGCTTCCTGCAAACGCTTCCACGAATACGCCTTTGTGGCTGATCGCCAAGGGATGGCTGCATCCGTCGGATTCCTCCATCAATGTCGCCCTGAGTCAAAACTCCGCAGAAAAGCCCCATTGGCTCAGCCTTGAGGTCGCCGACGCTGCCGGCCAATGGCGCGTCGCCAAATCGAACCTGGGCTTCCCAGCTGGACGCAACAAGATCTGCCTCTTCGATCTCACCCATGTTTTTCGCCCGGGCGAGCCGCACCGGATTCGCCTGCGCACCAACCTTGAGATCTATTGGGATCAGATTCAATGGGCGCAAGGTGTTCCGTCCACGCCCATGCGCATCCAGCGACTCACGCCGGCCCATGCAGACCTTCACTACCGTGGCTTCTCAGTCATTCACCAGGCCAACCTATCTTCCCCGGAGATCCCGCAATACAACCAGCTTTCCGGTACATCTCAGCGGTGGCGCGATCTGGAGGGCTACTACACACGTTTCGGTGAGGTTGGCGAGCTGTTAGCCCACACCGATGACCGATACGTCATCATGAATGCCGGCGACGAGATGTCTCTCCGGTTCGCCGTGCCTGAGCCGCCGCAGGCGGGCTGGGTTCGCGATTATGTTCTCGCAGGCGACGGGTGGATCAAAGACGGCGACTACAACTCCACCTACTCACAAACCGTCCTGCCCTACCCGTATCACGCTCGCCGCGACTACAACACGCCTCCCGTGCCGCTGGAAAAAGACTGGGCCTATCAGCATCATGCGGGGGACTGGCAAACCTATCACACACGCTACGTCACGCCGGAGGGCTTCACGGACGCGCTCAGGAGCAAATCCACCCCATGAAGCGGGCCACCCTTGTTCGACTTTGCATTACGCTGTTCTTTATTGGTCTGCTGGCCACGCCTTTTGTTGTGCATCTCGCCGCAATCAGAAAGCACGCTGGGGATTCGGTAACGCTGAATCAGCAAAGTGCCCTCGCGCGCCACGTCTTCTATCTTCAGCAGACCGCACAAACTGCGGGGATCGACTTCGTTCACCAGGCGCCCACGCTTGATCCCAAACTGAATCCCATCATGCCGGAGGTTGCCTCGATGGGCGCCTCGGTCTCTATCGTCGACTTCGACCGCGATGGCTGGCCGGATATCTACGTGACCAACAGTGCCTTCGATTCCTACAATCATCTCTACCGAAACATGCACGACGGCACATTCCGCGATGTCGCAGACGAACTCGGTGTCGCGGATGTCAACCACCGGGACACCGGTGTCTCCATGGGCGCTGTATGGGGCGACTACGACAACGACGGGTATGAAGACCTGTTCCTGGTGAAGTGGGGCAAACCTGAGCTCTTCCACAACGATCACGGCAAGGGCTTCACGCGCGTTACAGACGTTGCCGGTCTTCCCCCCTGGATCAACGCGAACACCGCGCTCTGGTTCGACTATGACGGTGACGGGCTACTGGACCTCTTTGTGGGCGGCTACTACCCGGAGGACGTCGACCTTTGGCACCTGAAGAACACCCGCATGATGCCGGACAGCTTCGAATATGCGAAGAACGGCGGCAGAAAGTACCTCTTTCACAATCTCGGCAACGGCCACTTTGAGGAGGTCAGCGCCAAAGTCGGTATCCAGAGCCGCCGCTGGGCGCTCGCCTCGGCTGCTGCAGATTTACGTGGCACGGGACATCCGGATCTCTTCATC
>CAXUEG010000029.1:9835-11607 GCA_964249935.1 uncultured Terriglobus sp. | reverse complement strand
GCCAAAGAGCGGGATGAACGTAGCAGTGGGCGACATCTTCAACCAGGGCCGGTATTCCGTTTACGTTTCCAATATTTCGGAAGAGGGAGTACTCATTCAGGGCAACAATCTTTGGGTGCCCAAAGAGAGTGATGCTCGCGGTACCGTGTCCTTTCAGAACATGGCACGCGATCTTGGAGTGGAGCTCGGTGGAAGCAGAATCTTAAAAAACTAAGGTGATCTGAATAACGACGGCAACCTGGATCTGTATCTGACGAACGGCTATGTTTCGCTCGACCGCAATCGCAGCTACTGGTACGACTACTCCAAGGTCGCCGGCGGCAACTCCGCCATCATCTCCGACGCCGCACACTGGCCTGCCGTGGACGGGCGCAGCCATTCCGGCTACCAGCAAAAGCACCTCTGGCTCAATGACGGTGCTGGCAAGTTCGTTGATGTCGCTCAGGCAGTTGGGGTGACGGACACGTATGATGGCCGCTCCGTCGTTCTTGCGGACCTATTCAACACCGGTGCACTTGATGCCGTGGTCGCCAACCAGCGCGGCCCGCTTCTTCTCTATCGCAACACTGTTGACCCGAAGAATAAGTGGATTGAGTTTGCTTTAGAAGGCACAAGGAGTAATCGCAGCGCCATCGGCGCGCAGGTCACCTTGCAATGGAACGGCCAGACTCAGGTCCAGGAGGTCTCCGGGGGAAACGGCTTTGCCTCTCAGAACGATCGCCGCCTCCACTTTGGCCTGGGTCCGTCTCCACATATTGATGGAGTCCAGGTACGTTGGCCGTCTGGTAAGATTCAGTCGCTCGGCGATCTAAAGATCGGCCAGCTGAACAGCGTCAAGGAGCCGGAGTGAATGAGCATGCAGACCATGGTCATCCCGATCGCGTCTGAAAGGTCCGCGGCGTCCTCGTGGCGCAAGTGGTTTTCCATGGAAAACCGCTTTCTTCCACCCGCGTTCATTACGCTAATCCTCATCATCGGCCATTTCTCCTTCGGCATCCTGGAAAGCTGGCCCCGTACGTTGGTTGCCATTGCAACCAGCATCGGCACCGAACTCCTGCTGGGTAGGTTCGTCACCGGCAAATGGGTTCATGTGGCCAGCGCGTATATCAGCGGCATCAGTGTGGGCATCCTTCTGCGTTCCCCGGCGTTTTGGCCATACGTGGTTTGCGCCGCCCTCGCGATCACCTCAAAATACGTCGTACGTTATAAGAATCGGCACCTTTGGAACCCATCCAATTTTGCAATCTGCGTAGTTATCTTCCTCGCCGCGGATACGGTCGCGACTCTCAGCATCCAGTGGGGAAACAATTTTTGGGCCATGCTGGTGATCTGGATTCTCGGATCGGCAATCATCTATCGTCTTCGGCGCTTTCACATCTGTGCGACTTACGTAGTTTCCTTCGTTGTGTTCGCCGCCTGCCGCGCCTGGATCGTTGGCGATCCGTTCCTGTCCGAGCTGTCGCCGATCACCGGACCTGAATATCAGCTCTTCATCTTTTTCATGATCACTGATCCGAAAACCACGGTCCGCTCGCGCCTTGGTCAATGTGGCATCGCCTTTCTTGTGGCCGCTGTCGAAATGCTGCTGCGCCTGCACAGCGTCATCTATGCTCCGTTGTACGCACTCTTTCTTGTTGGGCCGCCGGCGCTGCTGCTGTCCACTTGGTGGAACGGCCGACGGAAGCAGACAAGCCCACATCCGGAAGCAAGCGGTCTGCTCTCCGGCTCGGCGGCCTAATTTTCAGGACCAGTAAAGGTTTACAGTTGCACGC
>CAXUEG010000029.1:9210-9825 GCA_964249935.1 uncultured Terriglobus sp. | reverse complement strand
TGTCTCGCCGTCTCCCGTGTTCTCGCTGTCAGCGTGACACTTCTTCTCACCGGTTGTCACCGCCAGGCGTCGGTTTCCTCTACTGCAGCGGCTGCGGAGCAACCCCCGAAGCCCGCTCGGCGCTCCGTTCCCGCACAGCAGACGTCAGTTCCACTCGCTCTTCCTGCTCCTGCGCGTCCCTCGGGTCCAGTCACGTTTACTGACGTCACTGCGGCGGCTGGTATTCACTTCCGCCATAACAGCGGTGCTTTTGGCAGCAAATATCTGCCGGAAACCATGGGCAGCGGCGTTTGTGCAATCGACTATGACAACGATGGCTTAGAAGATGTCTTTTTCGTGAACTCAAGCGACTGGCCTGGGCACGTCAAAACCCACTCCACACCAGCGCTGTATCACAACAACGGTGATGGCACCTTTACCGACGTTACCCGTGCCTCCGGTCTCGCCGTGGAACTCTACGGCATGGGCTGTGCCGTCGGCGACTTCGACAATGACGGCCACGACGATCTTTACGTCACCGCCGTTGGCGGCAATCGTCTGTTCCGCAACTTAGGCGGTGGAAAGTTCATTGATGCAACTGCTCACGCAGGCGTGAAAGACGCGGGTTTCTCCACC
>CAXUEG010000029.1:8636-9200 GCA_964249935.1 uncultured Terriglobus sp. | reverse complement strand
GCCCTCTACATCACTGCGCTCGATGGCAATCACCTGTTTCACAACCTGGGCAGCGGCCGATTCGCGGATGTAACTTCACACGCCGGCGTCAAGGATGGAGGCTTCTCCACCGGAGCGGTGTGGTTTGACTATGACAACGATGGCAAACTCGACTTGTTCGTGTCTCACTACGTCGAGTGGTCCGCCGCCACCGATCAGACCTGCTCGTTGAGTGGAAAGGGCAAGTCCTACTGCACGCCGGAGGCATACAAAGGCCAGAGCGGGACGCTGTTTCACAACAGAGGCAACGGTGTCTTCGAAGACGTGACGAAGAAAGCAGGTTTGTATGATCCGTCCAGCAAATCGCTTGGTGTCGTGTTGCTGGACTTCGATGATGATGGATGGCTCGACCTGTTCGTCGCGAATGACACCCAGCCCAACAAGCTCTATCGCAACAACCACAACGGCACCTTCACGGAAAGTGCATTCGCAGCAGGCGTTGCGTTCAGCGACGCGGGCAAAGCTCGCGCCGGGATGGGAGCGGATGCCATCGATTTCGACGGCTCGGGCAGGCAAGGCCTAATC
>CAXUEG010000029.1:3350-8626 GCA_964249935.1 uncultured Terriglobus sp. | reverse complement strand
CTATCACAACGACGGCTCCGGCCTTTTCACAGACACTACATCGACTTCCGGCATAGGTCCGCCTTCCGCGAAGTCGCTCACCTTCAGCACGTTCTTTTTCGACTACGATCTGGATGGCCGGCCGGACATTTTTGCGTTCAATGGTCATGTCGCCGACGACATCAGCACCGTCCAACCAACCGTCGGCTATGCCGAGGCGCCGTTGTTGTTTCATAATCGCGGCAACGGCAAGTTCGACAACGTCTCCGACAAAGCTGGTGATCCCTTCCGCAAGGCAGTGGTAGGCCGCGGCGCGGCATACCTGGACTTCGACAACGACGGGGACCTCGACCTCGTTCTAAACATCTCGAATGGACCTGCGCGCCTCTTGCGTAATAACGGCGGGAACGGCAACGACATGCTCCGAGTCAAGCTTGTCGGGACCCGCGCTAACCGTGATGCGATCGGCGCAAAGGTCACGCTCAAGCTTGCGAACGGCTCTCACCAGACGCAGATGGTCAAGAGCGGATCAAGCTATCTCTCCCAAAGCGAGTTTCCTCTCACCTTCGGCTTGGGCAAACCGTCCCCCGCAAAGACTCTGTCGCTCGAGATCGTCTGGCCTGGCGGTCATCGTGAAGGCATCCCGGTCACATCGCCCAACCAGTTCCTGACGGTGCAGGAGGGAAAAGGCATCATCAGCTTCAAACCCATCACCTTCACCGCGCAAACGTCTCACAAGTAGTGAGTTCATCCGGCTGAAATCCAGCGCTTCGCAGCATTTCTTCCAGCTCTGCCCTGCTCGCGCCAACCTTGTCCGCACCCGAAAATAGGTCTTCCGCGCGCACCGGATAACAGTGATCGCTCGGCAGCCTCGTAAGCCCAGCCACATCGAACTTCGCAATCAGGGCCAAGATCTGCTCACGTACGACCAGTTTCTCCTGCGCTGTGAGTCTTTGCCGCGCCCGCGCCGTAAGCCGCCGCAGTCCGGCGCCAAAGACCGGATCGCAATGCAGCAGAAACGAACGCGCGAGCTCCGGCTTGTTGAGCCGTCGAACGGTTTCCGCGTAACTGGCAGCGGCGAAGTATAGAAGCGACAACGTGCGAAACATTGCAAAGTCGTTCATGTTCGCATACAGCGCTCCGATCAGGTCCGCTGTTGCGAGCAGTTCCTGGTCCGTTTCGCGTGCATACTGGGCCAGGCTGTTCCCTAGTCTTGATGTCTTCCAGTCTCGCTCGAAAATTTCGCCCAACCGCAGAACACCAAGTAACGTCAACGGGAAACCTGTAGACAGCAGTGGGTCTATGAATCCCGCCGCCGATGGCAGCATGGCCCACCCCTCGCCTGCCATGCACGCGCTGCGAAACGAAATCTGCGGTGAGTAGGTGAACGGCATCTGCTGACGAGCCGCCGCAAACTGCTCTTTCACCTCGGGCAACTCATTGAGCAAGCGCGTCCACGCGGCCTGCCCCTCCGAAAACCCGAACCGGTCCGCCACAGCCTGCTCCGCCGCGACACCGGCGCTCGTCCAACCGTTGTTGAAGTGCAGCACCCATATCCATCCACCGTCAAAGACGTGGTGAAGCGCGGCCGCATCTGGCGGATACGGCGGCCCGCCTTCGTCATAGTGCTGCGCTCCCGAAAACCCTGACACGTCTGTGAAATGGCTGAACAGGGCAGCGGTCGCCGGGAACCCCGGAAGACACGCATCCTCCAGCCCCATCAGCCTGTGCAGGAGTCCTCGCGGGCCAGTCGCATCCACAAGAAAGGTAGCGGTGGTCTCGAAGTTTTGGTCGCTCGCCCGGCACTGTAATCGCCAGCTGTCTGCACGGCGATGCGCACTCTGCAGATCGCAACCGTCAACGTATGCGACACCCATGGCGCACGCCTGTTCCATCACAAACTGATCGAAGTCCGCGCGAAACCAGTGCGTGTCGGCGATACCATCATGCGGACTAGCAGCGACCAGCAGTTGCCTGTCGAGTGGATCCACGCTGTTCGCCGGCTCACCCCCCAGCTTGTGGTGGAAAAATGAAAATCCGCGTTTCAGCCCGCAAGGGAGGTGAGGATAGTTCTGCTGCCAGCTTCCCCACTTGGTCAACGGCTCAAGCCGGGGCAGATCATATCGCTTGGCAAGTGTTTCCAGCAGCAGGTTGCTCAACGGTGTCGACGACTCTCCGATGACCACACGTGGGTGATGCGCTTTCTCAAGCAAAACGACCGTCATTCCTAGCCGTCGCGCAATCATCGCCATCAGGGATCCGGCGAACCCGGAACCTGCAATGGCAAGGTCGTAATGCTCGCTCAGTCCGTGTGCGCGCATTGTGCGCACCTCACGGGGAGCTCCACGTGCTGCGACAGATTCATCCGCTGCAAACGCGCGCGCCGCGCATTGCGGCATGCGGGGCAGCACGCAACTTTCTCAAAGTCCCACAAATCCATAAAAACCCTGCCGCGCTTACAGTTGAGACCGTACTGCAGGCTTTGTTCCATGGCCCTAACTCCCGGCGCTACGAAACTTCCTGCTTGTGTCAGCGTCTCCATCGCACCATTGCCGCCACGGGTGGGGATCAACGCCACCACATCCGCTCCACAGTCCTGTGCAAAGTCAATGGAGCGGCATGCCCACGGCACAGCCTCTTCAGGAGTCATGAACGGCGGTTGCAACAGCACGAAACTTCGCAGCGCGACTTCCCCATCCCACAGCTTCGCAGCCGCTTGCGCATATTGCTCAAGCGTAAGGCGCTTGTTCAGCTTGGCAAGCACATGTGGGTGCGCGGTCTCCAACCCCATTGCGACTTCAAGCTCACCTTCCATGCGATCACGAAACCGTAAGCAGCTCTCGCCCACAAGCGCGGGATGGCATTCCACGATGACTCTTTCGAAGCCTTGCAGCAACGCGGCAATCTCTGGATAGTCCTCCTCGGGAATCGCACCCCGGTCGAAAAAGCTGCCGCTGTTGTACAACTTCACCTGTCGCGCAACTGGAAGCCGTTCCAACGCGTAGGCAATCTGGCGTGGAATGTGCCCCGGCCTCACAGGCTCAGTCAACGTGTTGCGCCACAGATCGCACATGACACACCGCCATGGGCATTCCCGGTTCGTCAGGAAAATCGTCGCGACGTCGCCTACCGTACCATCCGCAAAACACTCCTGCTCCACGTGGAATGCGTACGGCTGCGTTGGGTCGACTGGAGCCCGCGCCCCGCGCTGCAGGAGGATCCAGCGGCTGCGCTCTTCCGCAGTCTCCGGATACTCCGGCTGCAGCCCTGCCACCCTCATTGATAGAGGGCCAGAAACTGCCGCCTGTAGTCGGCCTCGCGGAACGGCAGCCGGGCGTGTAGGTCGTCTTTCTCCAAAGCGCCATGCTGAAACCGCCGCTTTTCGAACACGGGCATGTCCATGCCAAGCACCGTCCTCACGCCACGGCGCACCACCTCGCCTTTCAACGCATACAGCCGCGGCACGTCATACTCCGTCAGTCGGATGAATGGGATTGCCTCGGCCACCCCAATTACCCGCGGCCGGGTAAACGGGCTGAATCCGCGGAATCCCAATGTATGTGCCGGCGCATACGTGCGTGTGTAGGAACGGCTCAGACCTCCGCTGTACGTTTGCGAATGCTTGATCTTTCCCACGCCCCACCCTTCCTGATACAGCATCGGATTGTTCACCACGCTGCGGATGGTCAACTCAGGGTTTTCCTCGATCGGATAGTCCTTCAGATTTTCGTCGCCACCATCGCCATCCAGCAGATACTTCCATTCCGGGTAGCGTGCGCGGATTCCCCGGCACAGCGCGAGCGCCATGCTGGCCGACTCCACATCCAGCGACTTGTAGTCCTCAATGACCCGGATCGTCTCGCGTGGATCGACACACTCCGGGCTCATCTCCACCGGCTCTAGGAAGAGCCCCAACCCTACCGCATCCAGGAACGCACGCGCCTGCTGCAGGTCCGGCCCGCGCCCCATATCCAGCACAAACGCCTTCAGCCTGCCCGGGTGCATGCCTCGCTGCTTCATCACATGATAGGTCGTCAGAAACACCGCACCGCTGTCCACACCGCCTGAAAAACAAACGCCCAGCGGCTCATGCGATGGCACATGCTGAAGCCACAAATGGATCTCTTCTGCCAAAGCTCCAATGTATTGCTCCCCGATCACATCCAGGTCCGGCGGCAACACTCCCATGGACGGCGTGAAGAAACGCTCATACAGCGGGTCCGGATCGGGGCAACCAACCAGCTGAATTTCTGTCACGTGATGCGCAGGCACCATGCGCGTGTAGCTCGGATGAAACTGTCCCTCCAGGCCTTCCGATCGCAGCTGCTCATAGATCGCGTCGATGCGTGAAGCCACCACCAGCACCGGGCCTTCCTTGCGCTTCGCCAGAAAGTAGCGCATGGGCCGATCGAGCGAGCGCGCCATGCGCACCGTTTTGCCGCGCTGAGCGAGCAACGCAAATGAGCCTTGGACCTCAAGCATAGCTTCCGCCGGCTGTGTCAGCAGGATGGTGCGCGCTTCGTCAGCGGACAAGTCGTAGAGCTGATTTCCTTCCGGCTCAAGAAGGTCGATCACTCGTTCCCGATACTGATCCAAAGCAGGTACCTCTTCCATTGGCATCAGCGCGATTCTAACGCTAGCGCCCACTTATCTGGCCGCGCGTCTTCTCACTTTGCGCAGGCTACCAAATACGAAAGTGAGTTTGACCCCACCGCATCACGACCGCATCGCTAACGTATGATCTGCATGGGACTCTAATCGATGTCATGCGCTATTCAGCTCTCCTCCCCGCCGTTCGAATGCGTCGACAGATGAAGTATTGCGGTTGGACGCTGCTCTGTGCTTCGTTGCTGTGGTCATTCCGCGCTTCCGCAGAGTTGTCAGAAAACCTGACACCGAGGAGCAAGGTCCAGGCGGCTGCGCGCGAAAATAACATCGGCGTTGCCTATATGAACCAGCAGCTCATCGAAAAGGCCCTGCACAAATTTGAAGACGCCAGGCACGCCGATAAGGATGCCGTCGAGCCACTTGTAAACGAGGGGCTCGCTTGGTTGTACCTGAACAAACTGGCTCAATCGCAGGAAGCGTTGAAAGAGGCGGTCGCACTCGATCCGCAGAGCGTCCGCGCCTGGTACAGCTTGGGCGTGTCTGAGTACAGCGGCGGCGATTTGGAGACCGCACTTGCCGCCTTTAAACACGCATGCGCCCTCGACGCGAAAGACGCGGACACACACTATTTCATCGCTACTATTTCCTCAAGCAACAAGCAGTTCGAAGACGCTATCTCCGAATTCAAC
>CAXUEG010000029.1:0-3340 GCA_964249935.1 uncultured Terriglobus sp. | reverse complement strand
ACCGGTCACTTGAGTTAAATCCCCTTCACGCCTCTGCGCAGTTCGGCCTCGCACGAGCACTCCATCGGCAAGGCGAAGCGGATCAGGCCCGACTGCACATCAAGCGCTTTCAGGACATCACCGAAAAGAAAATCGGCTTCCTCATGAGTGCTTCGTATGGGGAGCAGGGCCGCTACGCCACCGTTCAGGATATGCTCGCCCCTCCGGCGCGACCGGGGTCCATGCTCCCCATCACCTTCGTCCCTTTCACTTCGCCGGACGCGGCCGCCACTTCGCCGGCGAACGTAGAGGCGCGGGGCGGCGGAGTTTGCGTTCTGGACATGGAGGGCAATGGCGTGCAGGACCTTGTCGCCGTCGCGCCCACAGAGGGCTTGCACGCGTTTCGTGTCGCTCAGGACGGCTCACTCCAGGTTCTCTCACCTCAGGCGACAGGCCTTTCCGCGACCGGTACCGGCGTTTCTTGTGCGGTCGGAGACTTCGACAATGATGGTCGCCCCGATCTTGCGCTTGCCCTCACAGATCGCGTCCTGCTCTTCCGAAACCTCGGCGGCGGCAAGTTCGCGGACTTTACCGACAAGGTTGGCCTGAAGCCTCTCAATAAACCCTCCGCCATTACCTTCGTCGATTTCGACCACGACGGCGACCTGGATCTTTACGTAACGGGGTCGGCGGCGAATCACCACGGTGGAAGCGTCCTCTGGCGTAATAACGGCAACTCGACTTTTACGGAGTGGACGGAGCCCACAGGGCTCGCCGGCTCGGGTAATACCGTCCAGGCTGTGCTTTCCGATGTCAACAACGACCGGGCCGTCGATTTGCTCGTGAGCGGCGAGTCCGGTTCGCCACAGCTGTACCAGAACCAGCGTGAAGGCGCCTTCAAGCGGCTGTCACTGTATGACGATACGACCCTTGCGCCGAGTCGCGCTCTCGCCATCGCCGATTTCAACAAAGACGGTTTGATGGATGTGGTGGTCACGCACGCGGAAGCTCCGGGACTGAGCCTTTGGCGCAATGTGGACGGCAGTCACTTCGATCGAATTCCGCTTGAACTACCGGGCGTGACCGCCGCCTGGGGTGTCACACCCATCGATTTTGACAATGACGGGTGGATCGATCTTGCGGTTCTCGTTGAAACGGCCCGTGGTACAGAGCTCCGTATCCTCCGCAACGAAGGCGGCCTTACCTTTACCGATGTAAGTCAGCGCCTCGGGACAGATAAGCTTCAACTCGCGGGTGCACGCTCTGTCATTTCTCTGGATGTGGACCGCGACGGCGCTGCGGATTTGGCCATTGGACGCACCAACGGCACGCCTGTTCTGCTGCACAATCTTGGCGGCAATCGCAACCACTCGCTGCGCATCAATCTCGCAGGCTTGGCCGACAACAAAAGCGCGATCGGCACCAAAGTCGAGGTCTTCGCAGACGGCAATTGGCAGAAGTACGAGATCCCAGGCGCCGGCGGCTATATGGGCCAGGGCTCTCTGGAGTTGATCGCCGGTTTGGGTTCCAGCGAGCATGCCGATATCGTCCGTCTGCTCTGGCCTACCGGCGTTCCTCAGGATGAGCTCGATATCGCGGCAACAAAGCCTCTCGCGTTGACGGAACTCGACCGTCGCGGCAGCTCCTGCCCAGTACTCTTTGCTTGGGACGGCGCAAAGTACACCTTCATCTCAGACGTGATTGGGGCCGGTGTGATCGGCCACTGGATGTCACCGACTTCGCGCAATCAACCCGACTCCGACGAGTGGACAAAGATCGATGGCAACGCACTGCAGGCCCGCAACGGTCAGTTCAGTGTGCGCTTCGGCGAGCCGATGGAGGAAATCAACTACATCGACCACCTTCGTCTCGTTGCGGTCGATCACCCTGCCGACACGGAAGTGTACCCCGACGAGAAGTTCCTGACGGAGCCTCCCTTCGCCTCAGGCAAGACCATCGTCGCATCCGCCTCCACCCATGCCCTCGCGGGCGCATGGGACGATCACGGTCACGACGCACTTGAGGTGCTCTCAAAGCAGGATCACCATTTCTTACGTGATTTCACCAATCTCACGTACGCCGGTTTCGCCAACGACCACACACTGACCCTGGATCTTGGTCCATGGTCGCCGCAGAACCCGCTTCGGCTTTTCCTGCACGGCTACATCGAGTACTTCAGCGCCAGCTCCATGTATGCCGCGTGGCAAGCAGGTATCGAGCCACAGTCGCCCAGCGTAGAGGCGCAGATGCCCGATGGAAGCTGGAAATTAGTGATCCCGGACATGGGCTTTCCCGCGGGTCTGCCCCGCACGATCGTAGTCGATCTCACGGGCAAGCTGCCCGCCGGCTCACGCCGCATCCGCCTCAAGACCAACCTGCAGATCTATTGGGATCAGGTGCTCGTTGATAACGGCGCGGACGCCGGCACCACCGCACACGTTACAGAGCTGCCCCTCACCTCGGCTCATCTTGCGTTTCGCGGCTATCCAAAGCAGGTCGAACTGGAAACGCCCGGTGACCTCACCTACGACTACCAAAGCATCAGCATGACGGGTCCTTTCGGATGGCAGCGCGGCGGCTACACGCATTATGGCGATGTCACGCCGCTCCTCACTCAACGGGATAACCAATACGTCATCTTCGGCAGTGGTGAGGACATCGACGCCGAATTCAGCGACACACCGTTGCCCTCACTCGCCAAGGGTTGGAAGCGGGATTATTTCTTCTACGCCGACGGCTTCGTTAAGGACATGGACTTCTACGAGGCACTGCCGTTTACGGTCGCCGAGATGCCCTTCCATGAGATGTCGGGTTACCCCTACACCAATCGCGAGCGCTTCCCGGACGACGCGATCTCATTGAAGTACAGGCTGGACTGGAACGACCGGATGGAATCGGGCAATCGGATCCAGCGGTTTACCTTCAACTACCGACCCACAAATTCGACGCCGATCCAAACGAAACCATAGCGTCAGACGGCAACTCATTATCCGTATGCCCGGCGAAGATCCGGCGCCGGGCAAAGGACCTTGGGCCCGTCAATGCCGGATGCCTTGATCCCACACTCCTCGAAAGTGAAAACGAGGATGCGGCATCTTAGCTGGAGTTGCGCCTCATTGAGCGGCGGTTGGGCTACGCACACGGTCGTCCCAGCTGCTCACTTCGTCTTGTGCCAGAAACTCTGGCTCCGGCCAAGCCCGAAACCGTACTTGTCAATAGCGTTACTGCGTGGCAAATGTTCTTTGGAGAAAACCCCCGTGGCAGATGCTCTTTGGAAAAAGCCCGCGTGGCAGATGCTCTTTGGAAAAAGCCAAGGCAGGGCAGAACGGACTATTTAGGTCATCGCGCCAACGGCGGCGTC
>CAXUEG010000028.1:0-19738 GCA_964249935.1 uncultured Terriglobus sp. | reverse complement strand
GTCGAGATGGGCTTTCAGCTTGTCGCGACGCATGGAACGGCGGAGGTTCTGGCGGATGCCGGCCTTCAGGTCGAGCGCGTCCACAAGGTAAAGGAAGGCCGTCCCAACGTGGTCGATCTGATCAAGGGCGACCGCATTCAGCTGATCATCAACACGCCGCGCGGCCAGGACACGTTCTTTGATGAGAAGGCGATCCGGCGGGCAGCGGTGCTGGCGCGCATACCTACCATTACGACGATCGCTGCGGCAAGGGCTGCTGCGGAGGGTATTGCTTCGCTGCAGAGCGGAGAGGTGCACATCTACTCGCTGCAGGACTTGCATGCGGAGCGTGAAGCAGTCACGGCAGGTTGACCGCCATCTCTCAATCGGGCATGGAACGTGGCTGCCAGGTCTGGCAGTTATGTGGCTCGGTGCTCAGAACGGCACCTCATTCGACTCCGATTGCGATCCTGGATCCGAGCGCGTAGCCGATCATCGAGAGTGGAATCCAGGTTCCGATCAGCAACCCATCTCCCGCCATCAGACCGCTGCCATGGTCGATGGAGAAGAACGTACGCCACAGCTTGTCGACGGCACCGCAGCCGTCGCACAGTCCGGCGCCAGTCGGCAGGTCAAGCACGTGCACAACGACCACACCGAACATGATGAGCGCGCTGATCCAGACATAGCGAGCTACCGTGTCTCGGCGTGCGCGGCCCGCGACAAATCCGCCGATCATCGGTCCCAGGAATGCCGCGGCCGTGCAAAGCAGCTTCGGCCCGGTCGAACCCGGGTCGGGACGAGCAGCCCAGAAGGCGCACATGACCACAGCAAAGATGAGCACAGCGAACAGGGTGTGCAGCAGGTACCAGCCCGCCTCACGCAACAGGTCGTTGGTCGTCTTGTTCCCGCGTATCTCGACCGCTTCCATACGGCTACGTTACCGGCTTGCGCGTGGGAAGGGAATCACACTTTTGGGCACCCTCGCTTTCGCTGCACGCGATAATGAGTTCATGCTGCTCGATGGGATCCACGTTCCGCTTCTCACGCCTTTCTACCCGGACGGGCGCGTTTACTTGCGCAAGCTGGAGCACAACGTGCGGCGTTACTCGTTGACGCCCGTGAGCGGTCTGATCGCGCTGGGTGGCGCTAGCGAAGCGGCGGCGCTGAGCGATGCGGAGCAGCGAGATATCCTTCAGACCGTCGCCGGGACTGCGGCGGCGGAGAAGGTACTCACGGCGACGCTGAATCAGGCCGGGTGCGAACCGGCGTTGCGGCTGGCGGATCACGCGGCCGCCTTGCGCTTTGACGTGCTCCTGCTCGCGCCCCCGCCACAATGGGTTGGGAAGTCCGAGGCGATTGCGACCTGGTTTGGGGTACTCGCCGATCGCGCACCACTGCCGTGCCTGCTTGCCGATCGCTGTGGCGACGCTGGAATCGAAGTGGACATGCTTGCAGAGCTCGCCGCGCATCCCAACGTGCTCGGGGTACTGGAAGAGTCGATGCACATCAGCCGCGTGGCTGACCTGCGCGCCGCGACTGCGGGTGTTCGGCGCGAGGCGACGACCACCATCACGTTTTCCGCTGCGACCGGGCGCATGCTGCAACCGGCGCTCGCTGCGGCTGCCGCGCCGCAAGGCGGTTTTGTGTCCGCGGCTTCGCTCACCACCGGCGCGGCAGTGGCTGGCAGCGTGGCAGTGCAGGAAGCGCCAACCCAACCTGTATTGCGCACGCGCTCAAAGCAGGTTGGGTCGCAAATCCTGTGGGCGCATGCCGCCGACGCCACGGAGGCGCTCCGTGCCGGTGCAGCTGGAATCGCTACGCCCGTTGCCGCAGCAGTGCCTCAGGCTGTTTTCGAGATCTGGGCCGCGTGGAAGGATGGCGATGCAAGCCTGATGCGTGAAAAGCAGGAGCGTGTGGCTGCCGTGGAACCCGCTTTGCTAGCCGGGGGTGCACCGCTGCTGAAGAGCGGCGCCGAGTTGAGCGGCTACTTCGGTGGCCGTCCGCGTCTGCCACTGGTCGCCCCGAATGCCGCCGAGCGCGACGAACTGGCTTCGGCACTCTACGGGATGCGTTCGTAGTCTGTGCCGGGATCGGATACAGGTCTCCCGATCATGAGAGCCCAGAGGCGAAACCCGTGCTTGATTGAGAAGTTCTGGTGGTCAGCGCGCGCGAGCTGCGGTCGTGCCCAGTCCCAGGTCGCTGAGCCGCGCACGCGCGGTGGTCGCCTCGGGAGAGTTCGGGAAACGCTGAATGAGCGAACGGAGCTCGCGGGCGCCGGCGTCAGTCTGTTTCAGCCCTATGAGTGACTGGCCTTTTCGCAACTGAGCCGCGGGGATCTTTGGGTTGCCGGGATACTGCTCGATGACTTTGTCGTACTGCCGCGTTGCCGGACCGTAGTCGCGGGTTTTGAAGAGCATTTCGCCAAGATAGAAGTAAGCGTTGCCGGCGTAGTTCGAATCCGGGTAGAAGCGAATCACGTCACTGAACTCGGCTTTTGCCAGCGAATATTTTGCTCCGTTGTAGTCGCCGTATGCGGTTTGGTACAGGTCTGCCACTGGCGGGGCATTCGCTGCGCCCGCAGCTGCAGGCGCGGCTTCCGCCGAGGCCGGGTTGCCCGGAGACAGCGGAGCGGCATTCGAAGAACTGTCCTGTGGAAATCCTGGCGGCGGCGCGTTGCGTGGCGTACGCGATCCGCGCGGCGCTGGTGAGGCGTCTGGCGCCGGTGCGCCCGGCGCCGCGACAGATCCTGCGCCAGCGGGTGCCGCACCGCCCTCAAAACGTGCGTTCAGCGACTGTTGCGAGCTTTGCACGTCGCCGATCGACTTTTCGATCCGCTGCAAGCGCGCCTTCAGTTCGTCCAGTGAATCGTTGAGGGACTGCACCTGCCCGGAGACCTGATCGACTTTGCCGCCCTGGCCCTGCGCTTGCGCCGCTACCTGCTGCTGCAGTTGGCCCACGGTCAGGCCCATTTTGTTGACCGAGTCGGCGGTCTGCTGCACCAGGTCTTTCAGCACGCCCATCCGCTCGTCGTTAGATTGCTGCAGTCGTGCCAGCGCATCCTGCAGCTGCTGCACCTGCGTTTGCAGCTGGATCATCTCTTTGCTCGCCGCAAAGGCGTGCGGTGCGGTAAACACGGAGGCCGACATCGCAAGTGTGAGTGCGACGACGCGCAACCGGGCGCGCGTTCCGGTCGTGGAAGAAAAAGGCTTCATGCATAGCTCCTGGCCCGCGTTGCGCACGGGCTAGACCCCTGCGCAACGCGGGCGTCTGCGCGTTAACGATCCAGGTTGAACTGCGCGCGGCGGTTTTGTTGATAGCAGCTTTCGTCCGCTTCGGTGCAGAACTGCTTTTCCTTGCCGTACGAGACAACGCGGACGCGATCGGCCGCGACGCCTGCGCTGACCAGCGCCTGCTTGGCGGCGTTGGCGCGGTTCTCGCCCAGAGCCAGGTTGTACTCCGCCGAGCCACGCTCGTCGCAGTAGCCGCCGACCACGACGCGAATTGCAGGGTGCTGCGTCAGGTAGGCAGCTGCCTGTGTCGCGTTGGTCTGCGCATCCGGCCGCAGGTCATAGCTGTCGTAATCGAAGAAGACATCCTTCACCGCGGCGTGAAATGCGGCATCACTGCCCACGTCTCCGGAGATATTGCTGCTCGCGCCGGTGTCGGTCGTGGACGCGGCGGCCACGCGCACCGTCACACGGACGTTGGCGTCGGCGGTGCCGCCATCACCTTTGGCAATCAGGTGGAAGTTGGTCGAGTTTGAGGGCGTGACCGTCTGCGTTCCGCTGGGGTTTACGGTGCCGATGCCGTCAATGGACACATCCGTGGCGTTCGTGGTGCGCCACGTCAAGGTCACCGTTTGACCCTGGTCGATCGCGAGCGGATCGGCGGACAGCGTTGCCGTCGGAGCCTCCACGGCGGGTGCGATGGGCGGAGGCGGAAGGGCAGACTTCTTGTGGTGGCAGCCGCTCAGCCCTAGGGTCAGCAGCAAAGCCGCCGCGCCACTTGTGCCGGCCCGCTTCCAAAAAGCTGAGGAACCAAAACCAGCCGTACCCGTATGTTGCGACATTTCGTTCTCCTTCAGGCTATTGATTGCGTCGTCTGCAGCAGCAAAGCGTCTTTCGGCAGTGTTACATCCTGGCCGGTGTTCGGAAAGAACTCGTGTGGGTACTTACCGGAAGCTCCAGTTCGGCATGTCTCCGTTTGCGATTTTCTGCTTCTCCGTGCCGTCCGCGAGCATGCTCCATATCTGTCCGCGCGGACCGGAACCCACCGCGAAGGCGATGTGCCGGCCGTCCGGAGACCAGGTTGGAAAATCGCAGCGGCCGATGCCGTTGGTCAGCTGCACCCAGCGCTTGCTGGCTACATCCATCACGTAAATGTCCTGACCGCCTGGCGCACCCGGGCCGTACTTGCGGTTCCAGGCAAAAGCCAGGAACTGGCCGTTCGGGGACCATGAGACCGAGGTGGCGTAACCGCCGTCTGTCATGCGCTGCACGTTCGCGCCGTCCGCGTCCATCGTGTAGAGCTGCGGCAGCGCCGTGCGGCTGCTGATGAAGGCAATCTGCGATCCGGTTTTGGGGTTCCAGGTCGGCGAACTGTTTGAACCGCGCGAGTTGCTGATCCGGTGCGCCCCGTTGCCGCTCGCATCGCCTACATAAATTTCCGGATTGCCGGCGCGCGACGAGGCCCAGGCGAGCTGACCCGTGGTCGACCAGGCCGGTGTAATGTTGAGATCGCCGCTCTGCGAGAAGTTGACCATGCGGTTGAGCAGCAGCGAGTACACGCGAATCTGGTTGCCGGCATTACTGATGGTTGAAAACGCAATGCGGGAGTTGTCCGGAGAAACGCGCGGCGATAAAGCGATGCTGCCCAGATGCGTGACCTCGTGCTGATTGGCGCCGTCGTAATCCATCGCCCAGACTTCTTTTGTGCCACCCGCCGCGTGGATGTAGTACAGCTTCGTTTCGGCGATGCCGGGCAGGCCGCCGCCAAGCCGCAGGATGATCTCGTCCGCAAAGCGATGCGCGATCTGGCGGGCGTTCTCGTCCGTCGCGGCATCGGTGTACTGCTTGCCGATGACCTGGGGGTACTGCGGATTGTGGGTGTCCACGACGAACGCGTTGACGACCAGGCGGCCGCCGGTCATGCCAAAGCCGCCCAGCGCCACGAAGGCGGCGTTGGCCGGGTTCTGCGACCACTGGTTCAGGTTGACGTCCTTGGGGCTGGCCGGCTGCGCCTCTGGTTCCAAACTCTTTGAGACAACGTCAAAGACGCCGGCGTTCTTCAGGTCGCTTTCGAGCACGGAGTCGAAGGTGACCTTGAGCGGACCGGCGTCGGCATTGTCCGCGTGGAACGGTGCCGGTGCGATCCGAATGCGGTCCACACCTTTGTTGATGCCGGTAGAGAGCGTGTCCTGCGCGGCCGCGTGCGAGGCGCACACCACGCCAAGCGCGATCGCAAGCGTAGAGCAGAGGTACGTTGTGGAACGATGTGCCATCGTCACATATGGTAGACGCTACGCTCGCCCGTGTGTACGCACCACCGCAACCGCCGTCGCCTCAACAAGGTTCCCCGGTTTCCGCTACCTGCGGACAAATGCAGATTGCCCCTCACTCAGTATGTCCATGCGTGAGACCCGGCCACCCACTAGGGTGAAGCTGTGCGTAACGACGCCATCGAAAAGTAGCTGCCCGTCGACACTTTTCACGACTTGGTGTACGGTCACGTCGACAGTCTTGTCCGACTCGGACACCTGCACTGGTTCCACATGTGGGTCGTACTCCGCCCACTGGCGCGTCCAGTACGCACGAATTCCATCTTTTCCAACGACCTGGCCGCCTTCTGAGGCTTTCGGCCATAGCACGTCGTCCGTCATCAGCTGAAGACAAGCGTCGATATTTCGCTCGTTGAACGCCGAGTAGAGCTGTGCAACCAGGTGCTGTGTATCCACCACTGTTCCTTGCTTTCGGATGCGAGTTAAGTCACCTCAGAACCGAGCCGCCAGGCAAGAGCTCGTCCCATCGGAGGAACGGCTTGAGCGGACGGATCGCCGGCCTGATCACGACGGTTCGAAGTAATACTGTACGGTGATGTAGCTGCCGCTGTAGTCCTCGGGCAGCGGGGCAAGCGTTTCGATGCGCTCCAGCGTGTGGGCCGCGCTACTGTCCAGGGTGCGATCGCCGCTGGATTGCACGATGTGCACATCGCTGATCTGACCGCTGCGATCAATGCGAAAGGTCATATAGACGCGGCGGCCTTGTGCCTGCGGGTCGAGCGTTGCCGTGACCCACTGCTGGCTGATGCGCTGGTTCATTTGCCGCACATAGTAGCCAAAGCGCGCGCCAAAACTCTGGTCCGTCACGTTGATGGCGGAGGTGCCGACCCGGTTCTGCACAGCCTGCATGGCGATCCGCACGCCGCCGGTGGTGCCGCTGGTCGCTCTCTGCGGCTCGACCACCTTGGGCGGCTGCATCTTGGGCATGACCGGCGAGGGCTTTTCGTCGATCTTCTTCGGTAGCTCTTTCGGAAGCTTCTTGACCGGGATTGGAACGTCGGTCGGCTTGGGAGGCGGTTCCGCGGCCTCCCTCGGTGGCGGTGGCGCGACGCTCGGGCTGTCTGAGGACAGGACGTTGTCCTCTTTCGGCGGCACGCGCGGCGGCAGGGGGATGGAGGTGACGGCGGTTGCCTGGATGGCACCGGCGAGCTCCTCCGAGTCTCCCCACTTCTCGCCACGATCATGAAAGAGAAAGCCGGAGTAGAGAGCCGCGCCGACAAGCACACCGTGCAGCAAGAGCGATCCGACGAGCTCTGTAGCTGTCGATGTCTTGCGTGTGGCTTCGCGCTCTTTCAGGGCCGGCATCGCTCGTATTTCTGCTCCTGTCGTATGGGTGAGGGCGTTAGTGGCCCACCGTCTGTTCGAACGGTCGCGTCACCACGCTGATGTTCGTCACGCCCCCGCGCTTGACCGCGTCCATCACGGATGCGAAGGCTTCAAACGGTACTTTGCCGTCAGCGCGCACATAGATCACCCGTTTGGACGCATCGCCCGCGCCCTGGGCCACCAGCGACGGCAGTTGATCCAGGTTTACGGGCTTGTCCTGAAAGTAGACGCGCTGCTCCGCGTCGATCGTCACCACACTGTGCTCGTCGGTGAGCTGATTGACGGCGCGTGTCTGCGGCACCGCAACTTCGATACCGGACTGCAGCACCGGCGCCGTCAGCATAAAGATCAACAACAGCACCAGGACTACGTCGACCAGCGGGGTGATGTTGATCTCCGCAAGACCGGACTGCCTGCGTCCGCCGCTTGAGAAGGCCATGGTCAGCGCTCCATGCCAAGCCGCTCGGCGGCGGCGCGAACAGACGATGGTCCGGGCGGGACAGAGGCCGGAGCCGCGGCGGCATTTTCGATGGCATTGAGCAGCTCGCGGCCGAAGTCGTCCATGCGCGATCCGAACTCACGAATATATGCGGTGAGCTGGTTATAACCGACAACCGCCGGAATCGCGACCACCAGCCCGGCGGCGGTCGTGATCAGCGCTTCTGAAATGCCTGGCGCCACCGCGCGAAGCGTGGCCGCGCCCTGGGTGCCGAGACCGTGGAACGCGTCGATAATGCCAAGCACGGTGCCGAGCAGGCCGACAAAGGGTGCCACTGCCGCGATTGTCGCCAGCCAGGTCAAACGGCTTTCCATGTCGGTCAGAGCCTCGCTGGAGGCGATGCCGGCGGCACGCTCAATCGCCTGCGGGCTCCGCGGCAGGCCGCGACCGCCGGTCTGGCGTTGATATTCCTCAACAATTTCGGTAAAGACGCCAACCAGCGGCGCGGGTTGGAACTGATCGGCGACCCCGGCAATCTCGCTGAGACGCGTGCTCTTGCGAAAAGCTTTGAGAAAACGCTGATTCTGCACACGCGCCTGGCGAAATGAGGCGAACTTGCCGATCATGATCATCCATGAGAAGACCGACATGACCGCGAGCAGGATCAGCACGAAGATAGCGGTTGGTCCGCTATTGTGCAGCATGTCGGCGAGCGCACCGCCGCTCGCGTGCGTCGCCGCAGCACCCGGCGAAACTGGAGAAAGGTCGTCCTGCAACAGAAGAAGACCGAGCGTGGCGAAAGCATTCGCAGGCATCTTGGAATTGAGTGTAGAACGAGGCACTTAGGGCTGGCTCTGCGGACGCTACGCCGATCGCAGTGACGCCGGAGATGCGGCAGGAAATCTCCGAGCCGTTCCCACGTGGGGGCGTGCTATGCTCTGCGCGAAGAGAAGGCAAAAGTCACCGCTACGCCTCATCTCCCCTCACGTGGCGGAAAAGACGCGGAGAACGCTGCATGCTGCTGGAACTGCGCGCTGAGAATTACGCCGTGATCGACCATGCCGTGGCTACGCTCGGCGCCGGTCTGAACCTGCTGACCGGTGAGACCGGCGCGGGCAAGTCGATCCTGGTGGATGCGCTTGCGCTGTTGATGGGTGAGCGAGCAACCAGTGACGTGGTCCGCCATGGCGCGGAGAAGGCCGTTGTGTCATGCGTATTTGAGACGACCGGAGGTGCCGAGGCGATTTTGGAGCAGAACGGCATCGACGTGGAAGGGTCGGAGATTTTGCTTCGGCGTGAGGTCTCATCGGGCGGCAAGGGCAGGGTCTTCATCAACAACCAGCCCGCCACGGTTGGGGTGTTGCGTCAGCTTGCGCCGGAGCTTGCGCTGGTGCATGCGCAATCGGAAACGCTGGGAGCCTTTGACCAGGCGCAGCAGCGCGGTTTGCTGGATCGCTTTGCCGGAATCCACACGCAAAACGCACCCTCCGCCGACGCGACGCAGCGCATCCGCGAACGTCTGCTGGCGCACAAAGACCTGGATAGGGAGCAGAACGGCGAGGCGGTTTACGTCGCCTACCAGATGTGGCGTGAGGCACGCCAGGCGCTCGACGGCCTTTCCACCGATGAGCAGGAGCGCCTGCGGATGGCCGACCTGTGGAGTTTTCAGCGCGGCGAGATCCAGGACGCGGAGATCGGCGGCGATACCGAGGACGACGAGCTCGAAGCTGAAAAGCGCGTTCTGAGCAACGCCGAGAAGCTGTACACCGCTGCCAGGAGCGCGAGCGACCTGTTGTATGAGGGTGAAACCGCGGCGATAACGCTGCTTACTTCCGCTCAGAAGCAGCTGGACGAGCTGGCGCGGTACGAAACGAAGTTTGTCGAGCATGCCTCGCAGCTCGCCAATGCGCGCGCCACCGTGGAGGACATCAGTAGTACCGTTCGCGATTATGCGGAGAATATCAACGCCGCGCCGGAGCGGCTGGCTGAAATCGAGGACCGGCTGGCGCTGCTCGATCGCTTGAAGCGGAAGTACGGCCGCACGCTGCTGGAGGTGATCCAGTACGGCGAGGAGGTCGCCCAAAAGCTTGCCGAGATTGAGAACCGCGACGTGATGATTGCCGACGCAAAGAAGCATGTCGCGGATGCCGAGCACATCTACACCTGCGTGGCGCAGGACCTGACGGAGACACGCATCAGCAATGCACGCCGGCTGGAGAAATTGGCCGAGCAGCAGATCAACGACCTGGCGATGACCGTAAAGTTTCGCGTGGAGGTGGCGCCTCAGAAAGAGCAGGCGTTCTGGACCGCCACCGGCTGGGACCACGTCGAGTGCCTGATTGCGACAAACGCCGGTGAGCCGATGAAGCCACTTGAAGAGATCGCGAGCGGCGGCGAGATGAGCCGCGTCATGCTCGCGTTAAAGGTCTCCGTCGAAGAAGGAGGGCCGGGTAAGACGAAGCGCCGCATCGCCCTGCCGCGCACGCTGGTGTTCGATGAAATCGATATCGGCATTGGCGGCCGCGCGGCGGAGGCCGTCGGCGCAAAGCTAAAGGCGCTTGCAGCGCACCAGCAGGTGCTCTGCGTCACACACCTGCCGCAGATCGCCGCGTTCGGCAACCAGCACTTCTTGATCAGCAAGACGGAGAAGGCTGGGCGCACCCGGACAGACATCCGGCAACTCAAAGAAGATGAGCGCGCGCAGGAGATCGCCCGCATGCTATCCGGCGCGACCGTGACGGAGACGAGCCTGCGGCATGCCGAACAAATGCTCAAGGCGAGCCGGTAGCGTGAGTCGGCGCGCAACGCTTCTTCCGCCACCCGCCTCCTACTATGGAGTGGCGGCGTCTGGCTGCCCGGAGGAGACGCAATGGCAAACGAAACAAAGAAATGTGCGCACGCGGCCTGTAGTTGCACCGTGAACGGCGATGCAAAGTACTGCTCGCAATTCTGTGAAGATTCTGCAAACGCTGGCACGACGACCCTGGGCTGCGATTGCCCTCACGCCGGCTGCGGCGGTCACCTGTAGAGCGTTTCGCCGCAGGGTAAGATGCCGCCCTGGTTCGAAAGCCGCACCACATTCAGTGCAATCTGCATGATGGGAGTGGTTACGATTCGGTATACTTATCCTTGTGACAACACTCGCCGCTGACCCTAGCTTCGCCGATGCGGAAACCATCGCCGAGAACCGCAGTACCAAGCATGTGCTTCTGCTGAAACCACGCGGCTTCTGCGCTGGCGTGGTGCGTGCTGTGGATATCGTGAAGATCGCGCTGGACACCTTCGGCGCCCCCATCTACGTTCGCAAGGAGATCGTCCACAACAGCTACGTGGTGGACGATCTGCGCCAGAAAGGCGCGATCTTTGTAAACGAGTTAGATGAGGTGCCCGAGGGCAAGCGCGTGATCTACTCCGCGCACGGTGTGTCGCCCGCGGTTCGTGAGCGCGCGAAAGAGCGTGGGCTCAAGGTGATCGACGCCACGTGCCCACTGGTCACCAAGGTGCACGTCGAAGCGATCAAGTTCGCAAAGCAGGGCTATTCTCTGGTGTTGGTCGGCCACCGCGACCATGAAGAGGTCGAGGGTACGCAAGGCGAAGCGCCGGATGTAACCCAGGTCGTTTCTACCGTCGAAGAGGTCGAAGCGCTCGTCGTGCCCGATCCGAACAAGGTCGCCTACCTGACGCAGACCACACTCTCGCTGGACGAAGCGAAGTACATGATCGACGCGCTCAAGCGGAAGTTCCCGAATATTGTGGGGCCACACGCGCAGGACATCTGCTACGCGACGGAGAACCGGCAGACTGCGGTCAAGAACGTAGCGCATGACGCGGACGTGGTGCTGGTGGTCGGTTCGCGGAACAGTTCGAATTCGAACCGCCTGGTGGAAGTCTCGATGAACCTGGGCACGAAGTCATACCTGATCGACAAGGCCGAGGATATTCAGCCGGAGTGGCTGGAGTCTGCTTCGCGCATCGCCGTGACGGCGGGTGCCTCCGCGCCCGAGGTGCTGGTGCAGGAGGTGTTGGCGTATCTGCAGGCCCGCGGTTACGGATCCGCCAACGAGGTGGAAGTGATGCCGGAAAATGTACGCTTTGGCTTGCCGCCGGAAATCGTGCAAGCGATCGCGTCGGCGCCGCGTCCCACACTTTAGCTGCCGGCGGAAGTACGGCAGCATCGTTTCGCTGCTTCTTCTCAAGCCTGAGGTTCATCCCATTTACATGGCCCAATCGCCCACAGTTCCGAACGCGCCGCACGTTGCCACGCAGCCGCGATTCGGGCGGATCGACGTGGCTCTGGATGTGGTTCGCAGCAGCATCTCGCGGTCGGTTCAGTGGCTATTCGGGCAACAGCATCCAGACGGGTACTGGGTCGGCGAGCTGGAAGCCGACGTCATGCTGGAGGCAGACTACATCTTCATGCATAAGCTGCTGGGGACAGGCGACCCCGGCAAGCTGGACCGCGCGGTGAACGAAATCCTGCGCCACCAGAACGCCGACGGTGGCTGGAGTCTCTATCCCGGCGGACCATCCAACATCAACTACGGCGTCAAGGCGTATCACGCGCTGAAGCTGATGGGTTGGAGCGCGAACGACCCGGTGCTGGTCAAGGCTCGCGAATGGGTGCTGGCCAACGGCGGCGTCATCGAGTGCAACACGTTCACCAAAATCTACCTGTGCGCCTTTGGCGAGTATGACTGGTCCGCGGTGCCGGCCGTGCCGCCTGAGATTGTGCTGTTTCCGAACTGGTTTTACTTCAACATTTACGAAATCAGTTCGTGGTCTCGCGGCATTCTTGTGCCGCTGTCGATCATCTACGCGAAGAAGCCACTCAAGCGACTGCCGCCGGAGCAGGGTATCGGTGAACTTTTTGTCGGAGGCCGCGAGAACTCCAACCTGCACCCGCGCTGGGACAAGAAGAACCGTATCTCCTGGCGCAATTTCTTCCTGTTCTGGAACCGGCTCGCGCAGTGGTATGAGCGTGTGCACATCCGGCCCCTGCGCCGTAAGGCGCTCAAGAAGGCCGAGCAGTGGATGCTGGAGCGCTTCGAGGGGTCAGACGGCCTTGGCGCCATTTATCCGGCGATGCTCAACGCCATTGTCGCGCTGCGGCACCTGGGTTACTCGTTCGACGATCCGCAAATGATTCGGGCGATGGATGAGTTCGAGAAGCTCGGCATCGACTGCCCGGACGGAACTCCCGACTACGCAACGCCGACCTTCCGCATGCAGCCGTGCTTTTCGCCCGTGTGGGACACGGCGCAAGTCGTCTCTTCCCTGGGCGATTCGGGTGTTTCTGCGACCGATCCTCGCATGATCAAAGCCGCCGACTGGCTCTTGAGCAAACAGGTGCTGCACAAAGGCGACTGGGCAGAAAAAGTGAAGAACGTGGCACCCGGCGGATGGGCCTTTTTCTTCAACAACATTCATTATCCCGACGTGGACGACACCGGAGAGGTGCTGCTGGCCTTGAAGTCGGTGGACCACCCGCAGGAGCGCCGTCAGCATGAAGCGGCGCTGCGCGGCATCGAGTGGGTCTTCGGCATGCAATGCCGCAATGGCGGGTGGGCGTCCTTCGACCGCGACAATACGAAGATGATCTTCCAGTACATCCCGTTTGCGGACCACAATGCAATGCTCGACCCGCCAACGGTCGACATCACCGGCCGCATCCTGGAGACGCTGGCTGCCTACGGGTACACGCGCCGCGATCCGCGCGTTGAGAAGGCCATCCAGTTTATCCGGAAAGAACAACAGTCGGACGGCAGCTGGTTTGGCCGCTGGGGCGTGAACTACCTCTATGGCACGTTCCTGGTACTACGCGGGCTGGAGGCGATGAGCTTTGGACACCTGGAGCCTGAGGTGCAGCAATCCGTCGAGTGGGTACGATCGGTGCAGAACTCCGACGGAGGATGGGGCGAGACTTGCGGCACGTATGACGATCCCACGCAGCGCGGCGTGGGCGCGAGCACGCCATCGCAAACGGCGTGGGCGCTGCTCGCGCTACTGGCCGGCGGAGACAACCGGTCCGATTCGGTGGCCAAAGGCGTTCGCTGGCTGATTGAGCGGCAGCAGCAGGATGGCTCCTGGACCGAGCTGGTACCCGGGCGCAATGGCGAGAGTTATTACACCGGAACGGGTTTTCCGCAGGTCTTTTACCTCGGGTACCACTTGTATAAGCAGTATTTCCCGCTGCTGGCGCTGAGCACTTACCAGCGGAGCATGGAACGCGAGGCCGAAGAGGCGTGACATCAAAGGACGGGGCTCGCACGCATGACGAAAGTGAATGGTTAGAGCGGTAGGACAAGGGCATTCGGTCGGAGGTGCAACACCTTGAACCCACAACGTTAGCCCGTTGCTCTAAGAAGTACCGTCGAGTGAATGCACTTTCAATCCTGCACACTGCAGGTGAAACTGGAACAAAGGAGCAAGCACAGCATGGCAGTACCTGTCGCACAGGCTTGGACGGTCGCAACCTACGTTCTGAAGCAGAAGCTGAAAGGCCGCAAGCGTTACCCGCTCGTGCTCATGCTTGAGCCGCTTTTCCGCTGCAACCTGGCTTGCGCCGGCTGCGGCAAGATCCAATATCCGGCGCACATCCTGAAGGCCGAACTGACGCCCGAGGAGTGCTTCCGCGCCGTGGATGAGTGCGGCGTACCCATGGTCTCCATCCCTGGCGGCGAGCCGTTGCTACACCCGCGCATGCCTGAAATCGTGCAGGGTCTGATCGACCGCAAGAAATATGTATACATGTGTACGAACGCGCTTCTGCTGAAGGAGAAGTTGCACCTTTTTAAGCCGTCGAAGTACCTCAGCTTCTCGGTACACGTAGACGGCGAGCGGGAGCACCACGACTTCGGCGTATGCCGCGAAGGTGGCTACGACATCGCCATGGAAGGCGTCCGCGCCGCGGTGGACGCGGGGTTTCGCGTGACCACTAACACAACGCTGTTCGATGGAGCCGACCCGCACTCGGTGCGCCGCCACTTCGATCAACTCATGGACGCCGGCGTGGACTCCATGATGATCTCGCCCGGTTACACCTATGACAAGGCGCCGGACCAGAAGCACTTCCTGGGCCGCGCCCGCTCGCGCCGGCTCTTCCGCGCCCTGCTGTCCAATCGCAAGAAGCGCTGGCAGTTCAACGCGAACCCGATCTTTCTCGAATTCCTGATGGGCAAGCGCGAGCTGACCTGCACGCCTTGGGGCATGCCGACCTTCAGCATTTTCGGCTGGCAGAAGCCCTGTTATCTGCTGCAGGACGGCTACGCCGATACCTTCCAGGAGCTTCTTGATGAAGTCGAGTGGTCCAACTACGGCACGGAAAGCGGCAACCCGCGCTGCGCAAATTGCATGGTGCATTCCGGCTACGAGGCCAGCGGCGTGAACTATACCTTTGGATCGTTCAAGGGTCTGATGGCGACGGCGAAGGCCTTCTTCAACTCCGAGTACAAAGATGACGATGCTGCCAAGCTGCTGAATGACTGGAAGCCGGCAAGCCACGGGCCATTAGTGCAGCTTGGTACGCCGATCATCTCAGAGGCCTCTGCGGTTGAGAATCACGATTCCACCGCGATGGTAGGAAGCTAGCGATGGCGACCGAGCAACAGGAGCACCTGAAAATCGAACAGCTGGATCACGAAGCTCCCGATACGCAGGAGGTCGCAGCCGGGCGTGAGCGTGAGAATCTTGAGGGCTGGATCCCCACGCTCGCCAGCGACGCCGACACGATGGACGCTCTCGAGAAGGCCTTCGATTACCGGGGCGATGTGACCCTGACCCTGCGCAGCGGCGAAACCGTCGACGGCTACATCTTCGATCGCAAACAAGGCAAAACGCTCACGGACTCGCTTGTTCGACTCATTCCAAGCAAGGGCGAACAGCGCACGCGCCGCAGCATCGCCTACGGCGACATTGCCGCCCTGAACTTCAGCGGTCGTGATACCGCCGCAGGCCGCACCTTTGAAGCCTGGGTAAAGAAATACTGGGAGAAAAAGGCTGCCGGCGAGAAGAACATCCAGATTGAGCCGGAGAAGCTGGACTGATGAT
This sequence comes from uncultured Terriglobus sp., assembly GCA_964249935.1. Lineage (GTDB taxonomy): Bacteria > Acidobacteriota > Terriglobia > Terriglobales > Acidobacteriaceae > Terriglobus. The sequence continues at coordinate 4,388 of CAXUEG010000028.1, read as the reverse complement.
CGCGCGCGTTCAGGTTCAGGCCTGCGGTTGTATTGCCCTGCCTGAAGCATTGGTGCGCGCAACCGGAATCGGACCTGGTTCTATCGTTCAGTTGAAGGTGCGCGATGACAAGACGCTCGAGCTCGTTCGCGTCTCTGGGCCGCTAGCCCCGGAGACGATGTCATCCGCCGCTTGCCCGGTTCCATGAAAGTTTTCCTGACTGGCGCAACCGGCTTTGTCGGCAGTCACGTCGCACACGCGTACACCGCTGCAGGGGCGCAGCTGCGGCTTCTCACCCGCTCCAGCAGCAATCTTCAAGCTCTGGAAGGCATCGCGGCTGACACCATCACCGGAGATTTGCGAGAGCCGGAAAGCCTGCGAACCGCGCTTCGCGGTTGCGATGCGCTGGTGCATGTAGCAGCGGATTACAGGCTCTGGGTGCCCGATCCAGCCGACATGTATAAAGCCAACGTGGGCGGTACGCGCGACCTGCTTCGCATCGCCCACGAGGAACGTGTGCCGAGGGTCATCTACACCTCCAGCGTCGCAACCATGGGCTTTCGCAAGGACACGACCATCGTCGATGAGCAGACGCCCGTTTCCGAAGCCGACATGATCGGTCACTACAAGCGATCGAAATGGCTGGCCGAGCAGGAGGCTCTCGCCTCAGCGCGCTCCGGGCAGCATGTGATGATTCTGAATCCGACCACACCGGTCGGCCCAGGCGACCGCAAGCCCACGCCCACCGGCCGCATCATTGTCGATTTCCTCAATGGCAAGTTTCCAGCCTATGTCGACACCGGACTCAACCTGGTGGATGTGGAGGAGGTTGCGCGCATGCACCTGGTCGCGCTCGACCGCGGCATGCCGGGCGAGCGGTACATCCTTGGTGGCGAGAACCTTACCCTCAAGCAAATCTTGGACAAGATGGCTGCGATTTCGGGGTTGCCGTCGCCGACGATAAAGGTTCAGCATGCGGTGGCGATGGCCTTCGCCTTCTTCGACCAGACGGTCACCGGCAAACTGCGCGGCAAGGAGCCGCGCGCAACGGTCGAGGCGGTCCGTATGGGCCGCAAGTACATGTTCGCCTCCTCGGCCAAGGCGGAGCGCGACCTTGGCTTCGAAGTTCTCCCCGTCTACCGGGCGCTGCGAGCCGCGATGGATTGGTTTGTCGCAAACGGCCACGCGCCCGCCTTTCCTCACGCCTGACCCATGCTGCGCCTGCAGGGAAGACCGAAGCTGATCGAACGCATGGAACCGCAACGTAATCCCGCTATTGTGCTCATTGCCGCCATGCCAGGCGAGATTGCACCGCTGATGCGCACCTGGGCAGCGCTCGCCACAGTCGATGGCGTTTCGGGCTATCAGCATCCGTCCAATACGATTTTTGCCTTTCACGCCGGCATGGGTGCGCAACACGCGACACGTGCCTTCGCCCGGGCGCAGCAGGTGTGCGAAATTCGCGCCGTGTATTCGGTCGGCTGGGTCGGTGGCCTGGTCGACTCCGCGCATGCCGGAAACGTGCTACGCGCGGACGGTGTCCGCGACCTGGCCACGGGCGAGGTCTTCCGCTGCACGCCTTCCGAGTGGGTTACGCATGGCACGCTGCTCACAGCACGGCGTGTCGCCGCGCGCGAACACAAACTTGAGCTCGCCGCGCGGTACCCGGATGCGCGCATGGTCGACATGGAGGCCGCGACCGTGGCACGTCTGGCCGTCGCGCACGGTCTGCCGTTTCGCTGTGTGAAGGCTGTGTCGGATGCGCTGATCGACGAACTGCCGGACCTGAACCCGTTCCTGCGGGACGACGGTACGTTTGCGCAGGCGAGCTTTGCGTTGCATGTTGCGATGCGGCCGCGGCACTGGACTGACGTGGCGCGCTTTGGAAGGCAGGCGAAGCTTGCTGCCGCGAATCTGTGCGACTCGCTTGCTGGCGAACTGGGCATCGAGAAGCCGCGGTAAGTCTTCCGTGACCACCCTACCCCCCGCCACCCCTGTTTTCTAAGTTGCTGCAATGAAAAGATTTACAGCGGTACCCGGATGTAAGTTCCTCTGGCTTCAGGGTTAGCCATAAGTTCCTGTGGTGGAGCGACTTAGACGCGATTGCACAAGAGTTGATGCAGCGACTTATTGCAGAAAGTAGGCCCGGATGGTTGCCGAGGTCGAGGTGCTTTGCCAACGATTTCCGAAGCCTGGAGCTTGCGCGATAATAGACCTATGCCGTCCGCAATCGCTGAGCTGAATCAGAACGAAGCAACAACGTCCCTTCCCGCAACGATGCAAGCCGCCGTGTACCGCGCGGTGAATGAGATGCGCGTGGAAACCGTGCCTGTGCCGGAGATTGGGCCTGGCGAAGTCCTCTTGCGCATCGATACCTGCGGCATCTGCGGAACCGATTTGAAGAAAATTCATAGCGGCTCGCATGCGGCTCCGCGCATCTTCGGGCATGAGATGGCCGGCACTATCGTCGCCATTGGCGAGGGGGTTACCAGCGTTCAGCCCGGCGATCGCGCAATGGCTTTTCACCATATCCCATGCGGCGAGTGCTACTACTGCCGAAAACAGACCTTTGCGCAGTGTGAGACCTACAAGAAGGTTGGCACGACCGCCGGATTTGTGCCGTCCGGCGGAGGCTTCGCGGAGTACATCCGTGTGATGGATTGGATCGTCGCAAAGGGCCTGGTCAAGGTGCCCGACGACATCCCCTTCGAGCAGGCAGCGTGGATCGAGCCGGTGAACACCTGCTATAAGGCGATCGAACTGCTTCAGCTGCAGCCCGACGAAACAGTTCTGGTCATCGGTCAGGGACCAATCGGCATTCTGCTGGCCGCGCTCGCGAAGCGCACCGGTGCAACGGTGCTGACCAGTGATCTCTACCCGGAACGCCACGCGGTCGCGGCAGGCTACGGTCTGGATCATCCGCTCGATGCAAGCGCCGACGTAGTCGCCGCCTGCAAGGCCGCAACCGAGGGCCGCGGCGCCGACGTCGCCCTGCTTGCCGTTGGCGCCAACAGCCTGATCGCGACCGCGATGAACGCGATCCGCCCCGGCGGCCGCGTCTGCCTCTTCGCACAAACCCAGCACGGCGAGGCACCGTTCGACCCCGCCGCGGTCTGCATGGACGAGAAAACCCTGATGGGTAGCTATAGTTCGTCCGTAGCCATCCAGGACGAAGCGATCAAGCTTGTCTTTGACGGCTACCGCGACGGCAGCTTCGACCTGACGCGCCTGATCTCGCACCGCTTCCCGCTAAGTGAGAGCGTCGCGGCGATCGAACTCGCGAGCAACCCGCAGCCTGACTCGATGAAGATCGTCATACAAAACCGGTAAGCCGTTACCGTCACCTGGTTATGCAAGCATTGCTGCTCTACAACCCTGCTGCCGGCCGCAATCGCGATGATCGCTTGCCGCTTGTGAAGCAGGTGGCGAGAGTCCTGTGTGAGCGTGGCCTCAATGTTGAAGTCGAAGCCACCTACGCCAGAGGGAGCGCGCAGCAACAGAGCAGGGAAGCTCTTCAACGAGGCACAGAGGTCGTGTTCGCCTGTGGCGGTGACGGGACGGTGCACGACGTACTGCAGGGAATCTCGGGAACAGACGCCTTGCTCGGCATCGTCCCGGCAGGTTCAGCAAATGTGCTCGCACAAGAACTGAAGCTGACGCGCGACCCCGTGCGTGCCGTCGACCGGTTGTCACCGGAGCATTTCAGACAATTCCGAACCACGCTGGTGCAAAGACCCGGCCTGCCGCCGCTCTACTCCCTGTGCATGACAGGCGCTGGACCCGCTGCCCTGCTGATGTACCGCATGCTCGGCGTCAGCCGGTCCAGCATAGGGCGGTGGAGGTATTACGAACATGCGCTCCGCGTCTTTCTGTCGCATCGGTTCCCCCCGTTTGAATTGGACCTGCTGCATGCGGGCGGAACACAAACGCATCACCGCGCGGTGAGCGCCATGACGCTGCGCGTGGGCGATCTGGGCGGCATCTTTGCCGGCATCGCACAAGGTGCTTCGCTCGATGACGAGACGTTGCACGCTCTGCTGGTAGCGCCGCCAGCCCGGCTGACATTGCCGCTCTGGATTTTCTTGAGCTGGCTTGGCCTGGGTCGCTTCCATCCCGGCGTCACCGTCGCAAATGCGATTCAGCTGCGCTGTCACGACGTCGTTCCACTGCAAGTGGATGGCGAGTGGGCCGGCGGCAGCGCCCCTACCATTTCAAGCGACGGGCCGCTACAGCGTGTGCTGGTTCCGCACTGATTCGGATCAGGGTAGCTTGTCCGCATTGAGCCGGGCGATATTGCCGCCGGTCCCCACCGCAATGGGCAGCGCCATTGCGGACCAGCCCACATCAGCCGCGCTGCCTGCTTCCGCCGCTTTGACCCAGTGCTTGCCGCTCGCGTCAGAGGTTGCGGT
>CAXUEG010000027.1:14057-20545 GCA_964249935.1 uncultured Terriglobus sp. | reverse complement strand
AGCGGCATCGCCCTGCCCAACCTCCCCAACGACTACACCAACAAACCCTTCCACAACCCGCCCAGTATCGGCGCACTGGAAACAGGAAGTACCCTGGTGCCGTACCTGGGTGAACAGTAAACGTAAGTCACGCCTGCAACAGCGAAGGCCGGAACGGGATGACTGTTCCGGCCTTTGTATTTCGCTCGACCTCAATCGTGAGATCGCGATGCCATGGGTCTCGCCTGAGCGCCTGCAGCACAGGAACAAGAATCGATGATCAACGATGGCGGCGTAGCGCTAATTATTGTCGGGCCGGCTCTGCAGCGGCACGTATGGACCGCGGCGCAGGTCGTGCGCGTGCCGCACGATGTGCGGCGTGACCAGCAACACCAGCGTGGTGTGCGAATCGTTATCGCTACGGTTTGTCAGGTTTCGCAAGCCAGGAATGGAGTTAAGGCCGGGGATGCCGCTCACAGCGGCGGCCTCACTGTTGAGAACGTGACTTGCCATCACGATCGTTTCACCGTCGCGCAGCGAAAGTGAGGAGGATAAATCCCTGCTTGCCAGGATGGGGATGCCATTGATGGAGGCGCCGGACAGGGCCGAGATCTTGATCTCGAGCTTCATTGCAACCTCATCCCGGTTCATGACACGCGGTGTCGCATTGACGGTTAGCCCGATGTCCTCATACTGGAACTGCGGAATGGTCGGCACGGAGCTGAGTGCACTGGCGGCTGCGCTGCCCAGGTACTGCGAAAGCAAGGACGCGAGCGAACCAGTCGCGTTCGTGTTGGTAGCGATATCGCTATAGATCGCGGTCTGGATTGGATAGCGCGACCCAGCCTTGAAGATGGCGGTCTGGCGGTCGGCGACGCGGAGCTCCAGATCGTCGAGTGTGACTGCCTGCGACGTCTGCAACGCCAGATTGAGAGCGGGGAATGAGCTGGTCGCGACCCCGACCGGCGTGATGCCGAAGCTATTCACATTGCCTGAGCCGCTGGTCAGCGAGCTTAGACCGCCGCCAAACAGAAACAGCGTGTTCTGCAGAATGCTGCCGTTACCAAGGCCCGCGACAAAGACCAGGTAGGCCGCGATCTCGGCCGGTGTGGCGCTCGCGGGCAGAGCGCCGTTCGCGACGAGCTGCTGGATGAGGGACGCGTTGCTGTTCAGCACATTCTGGATCTCAGGCCGCGCTGAGAACAGGGTGAAGGACGTGGGAAGCGTTACGCCGAGGTTGCGCACCTTGCTGGTGTCAACGCTGTACAACTTTACGTCGACGGACACTTCGCTTCCGCTGTCGACCAGGTCGGCCAGCACGGCGTCCATGGCGTGGAGTGTATCTTCGGGCGCGCGTATCACAAGCGCATTCAGCAACGGCGAGCTTTGCACCTGTTTCTGATCGGGGAGGTCGAACACCGTTCGGAGCATGGTGCCGACCTCGTTGATCTGCTCGGTGCTGTAGCCGGGCAGTGGCACCGTTTCTTCCAGCAGGTGTTCAAAGCGCTTGCGGTTCTCTTCGTTGTCGGTGGCGATCAGGATGCTGTGTTCATCGAGCGCCGTGGGAAAGATCGTCGCGACCATGCTGAACACGTTGATCGCGGTTGCGTAGTCCGCGTCATCGAGGTCGATACGAAACTGCCGGCTCTGCAGGTCGGGATCGACGGTGATGCGCAGACCGTATACCGAGCTAAGTTGCGCGGCGAGGGCCCGTGTGTCTGTGGTCTGGTGGAAGGAGTGGATGGCGCGGTTCGGTTGCGCCACGATCGCGCCTGCCGGCACGAAATGCAGTTGCTGCAGGGCGCTGGACTGCTGCGTTGACGGGGCTGGCCCGGAGAAATCGCGCTGGGTTACCCGCCGGTTGGTTGGGTCGATCCCGCGTGCGTGAGCGAGCAGCCGGTCCGCGGCAGCAGGATTGTTGGGCCGTTCCTGTGCCGCGTTCTGCAACAGGCCGGTGACACGCGCCTCCTGCGCGACGGAGAGCGCCTGGTAGTAGCTGGGCCGCGTCGGATCCTGGCGGACTGCAGTGGCGAAGGCGCGCGCTGCGTCTTCATAACGCTTATTGCGCATCTCCGTCAGGCCGTGCTCGTAGGCACGTGTCGCTTGCCTGCGCTGGTCCGGCGAGACTGGTTTCGTTGCCAAGGCAGATTGCTGCGGAGCTGCCGGCTGGACCGCCTGGGCGACCGCCGTGGCCGGTGAGGCCTGGGCCGCCTCCGGCGCCTGCGCAGACGAAGGGCGCGCTGTGCCGAACACAAGCGTTGCAGCCAGCGGCAGCATCATCATGGAGTGCCGGGAAGATGCGGGCATCAACGGTTTAGACGGTGCGGAGACCTAACGGGCGCTGCTGATGGATTGCACTTTGGCGAGGCGCTCGGAGCGCGGTGGACGCTTCATGCCGCTGCGAATCTGGGTGGTGTCCAGATCGAGTTCGGTGAGCGTACGGCTCAGAGTGTTGCGATGCATGCCGAGTTCGGTTGCACTCTTGCACTGATTGCCGCGGTGATTGGTGAGCACGTGAAGCAGAAAGCGGCGCTTGAACTCGCGGACGCCCTCTTCGTACGAGATTCCGCTTGCATGCATCTGCCCCACGAGCATGTCCAGTTCACGCCTCACTGTGCCTCTCCCTCAACCGTGGTCTGTGTTGCTGTAGTGCGCTGGGCCGAGTTGGCATCGTGATGACGCGTACCGGCCAGCAGCCGTCTTCCGAAGTCCTGCGGCATCACGAAGGATACCCCATGCGCGGCGGTCTGCAAATAGGGTAAAAGTACCGAATCGCGCGCGAATGGCACCATCGCAAGGAAGGGTCCGGCCGGGATGAGAGCGGCGGCTAAAACCAGCACGGCGCGGGCGCATCCGAAGGCTGCCCCGCCCAGCCGGTCGAAGAAGCCGAGACCAACCGCTTTTGCGGCGCCGCGCAGCACACGGCCGAGCAGCGCGGCGACCAGATACGTTGCGGCCAGAATCAACAGAAATGCTGAGATTTCCGCGAGAGCCGGTTGCGGGATCCAGCGGCTGAGTACGTCCGCCAACGCGGGCGCGTACCAGGCTGCCAGAACGATGCCCAGCAGCACACCCAATGCGGAGATGAGCGAGCGAATGAGGCCGCGCAGAAACGCCATCGCCGTGCTCATGCCGATGAGCACGATCAGCACCCAGTCCAGGGCGTTGAGTCCACCGAAGGTGGTGGGCGCAGGATGAAGAGCGGCATGATGGGGCGGCAACATGATCTCGCCTACAGCTCCAGGGGACGCCCGGTAAGCGCTTCGAATGCCTGCAGATACTTGCCCCGGGTCTGCGCGATGACATCGCCGGGCAGCGCTGGTGCCGGTGGCTGCTGGTTCCAGCGGATCGACAGGAGATAGTCGCGCACGAACTGCTTGTCAAACGATGGCTGCGCGCCACCAGGAGCGTAACCGTCGACGAGCCAGTAGCGCGAGGAATCGGGCGTGAGCACCTCGTCGGCCAGCACAAGGACGTCGGCATCGCCAGCCGCGCCGTGGGCGGCGAAGCTGCCGTCCAGGTCCGCTCCGGAGACGAAGCCGAACTCGAATTTCGTATCCGCCAGGATCAGGCCTTTGCTCTCCGCGTGTGCTGCGGCGGCCGCATAGATGCGCAGGGTCAGGTCGCGCAGTTGCTCCGCCAGTGGTGCACCGACTGCGGCAACTACTGCGTCGAAGCCGATGTTCTCATCGTGGCCGCTGTGATTCTTGGCCGCCGGTGTGAAGATCGGTTGGGGAAGGCGATCGCTTTCGCGCAAGCCGGCCGGCAGAGAAATGCCGCAGACCGTGCCGTCGCGCTGGTAGTCCTTCCATCCCGAACCGGAAAGGTAGCCACGTGCGACGCACTCCACGGGCACCATGCGCGCGCGGCGGACAAGCATGCTGCGGCCCTGCAGTTCGGTCTGGAACGGCCGCAGGGCGGGCGGGTAGGCATCGATAGCCGCCGTGATCAGGTGATTCGGCACCAGGTCGCGCAGGTGCTGAAACCAGAACAGCGAGAGCTGCGTCAGGACCTTGCCCTTGTCCGGGATCGTGCTGGCTAGGATGTGGTCGAAGGCCGAGATGCGGTCGGACGCAACGAACAGAAGCCGATCATCGCCCGCGTCGTAGAGGTCGCGAACTTTGCCGGAGAGCACGTGCGGCAGACCGCCCAGCGCTAGTGCTTCAGTCGCCATGGTTCCAGTGGAACACGCCGAATGTAGCGCGGTGTGGGGAATGCACCCACTCGGTTACGAGTGACAGATCTGCTACGCGACGCGGCGTTCTGCGCGGTTCAGGTTGACGCTGACGATCTTGCTGACGCCGGGTTCCTGCATGGTGACGCCGTAGATCACGTCGGCTTCGCTCATCGTGCGCTTGTGGTGGGTGATGACGACGAACTGCGTGTTCTTGCTCATCTCGTGAATAAGCCGCGCGAAGCGGACCACGTTGGTTTCGTCGAGCGGCGCGTCGACTTCGTCCAGGACGCAGAAGGGGCTTGGCTGGAACTCGAAGATGCCGACCAGGAGCGAGAGTGCGGTAAGTGCTTTTTCACCGCCGGAAAGCAGAAGAACGTTCTGGAGTTTTTTGCCGGGAGGCGAGGCGACCAAGTCGATGCCGCTTTCCGCGGAGTTCGCTTCGTCGGTCAGCTTCATGAAGGCCTGACCGCCGCCGAAGAGCTTGGCAAACGTATCGGCGAAGTTCTTGTTGATGATCTCGAAGGCCTGGTCGAATTTTGCTTTGCTGATCTCGTCGATCTCTTTGATCGATGCCTGCGTGTTGCTGATGGAGTCGAGCAGGTCTTTGCGCTGCGTGTCCAGGAAGCTGTGACGCTGCTGTGCTTCGGCGAACTCTTCAAGAGCCATCATGTTGACCGGGCCCATGGCTTCCAGCTTGCCCTTCAGCGTCCGTGTTTCCTGCTCGGCCTCGGCCAGCGCCTGCGCGTCTTCGATGCGCTGCACTTCGCCGTTGACGCGCAGGGCGGCGGCTTCCAGGCTGAGCTCCTCGAGCGTTTGGGTCTCAAGATGCCCGATGTCGCTGGTCAGCTTGGCGATCATTTGCTGCAAGGTGCTGCGCTGCTCACGGAGTGTATCCACCTCGGCGCGCAAGGTCCGCAGGGCAGTGTTCTTTTCCGAAAGGGACGAGCGCAGCGTGGATGCCTCCGCGGTGAGGCGCTGTGCGTCCGCGTTGGACTGCTCGCGCGCGGCGGTCAGTTCTGTGTGCTGGGTTGCGAGCTGCACGTTCTCTTCTTCGCGACGGATGCGCTCTGCGGTGTTGGCGGCGATTTGCGATTCGAGCTGCGCCTGGCGCTGCTGCTGGGTGTTCTGCATGCGCTGGTTCTGCTCGAAGTTGGCGGAGGCGTTGCGGCGGCGTTCTTCCAGACCTGCGAGCGCGGCGGAAGCGGCTGCAGCGGCGGCCTGCACCTCTTCGCGCTTGCGGCGGAGGTCGTCCACGCGCAGTACGGCATCGTTGACGCGTGCGTCAATCGCCTCGCGCTCGGCGGAAAGCTGCGCAGCTTCTGATTGCTTGCGCTCGATCAGGTCCTGCTTCTGCGTACGGGCGTCGCGGTTGCGCTCGGAGTGAAGCTGCCAATCGTTCAGGCGGCGCTCGATGCGTGCGGCCTCGGACTCCATCTGGCGTAACGCTGCGCCGCTGTTGGCGGCTTCGCGTTCGGCGTCGCGGCGCTCGTTCTGCTTCGCTTCGAGCGCGTGCTGGTGCTCGGCGATCCATTTGGTCAGGCCTCGTACGGAGAGCTCGGTGTTGCTCAATTCCTGCTGGACCTGCTCCAGCTTGCCCTGGATGTCGCGCAGCTCGCGCTTGAGTGCCAGCGGGCCTTCGTTGCGCGCCTTGCCGCCGGTGACGGTCAGGTTGTGGAAGGTCTCGCCGGTGGGTGAAAGGAAGAACGCCTCGGGATTGTCGAATGCAAGTGCACGCGCCGTCTCAGAGTCAGGCGCGATGTAACCCTCGCGCAGTTTGGGAAGCACGACTTCGAGCGAGCGGCCAAAGCCGTTGAGCACACGGATGCAGTTCTTCAGCGGCTGCACGCGGTCGACGTTCTGTGATCGGCTCTCCATGCCGGCGGCGAAAGGAAAGCCGGTCTGCGGATTTTCCTCATGGACCAGGAAGGTTGCGCGGCCGTCGACGTTGCCTTTGAGCATGCCGATGCCGTGGTCCGCGGCGTCCCAGCTCTTCACGACGATGTAGTTCAGTTCTTCGCGCAGGAACTCGTCCACGACAGCACCGTACTGATCATCGACTTCGAGGAAGTCCGCAAGCGTTCCGACCGGAGCAACACCCGCGCCGGCCTGGTTGGCTTTGAAGATCTTGCGAACAGTCTCGGTGGAGTAGCTGTGGTCGCGGATGAGGGATGCGAGCGAGTTCTTCCGGCCGAGCAGGGTCGCGGCGTCGGCGCGCAGGTGATCGCCGCGGCGGCGCGTTTCCATCTCTTCGCGGCGGTGCGCCTCCAGGTCGAGACGCAGCTGGGCGATCTCGGATTCCAGGCGCTTCAGGCGATCGGTTACGCTTTCGAAG
>CAXUEG010000027.1:13076-14047 GCA_964249935.1 uncultured Terriglobus sp. | reverse complement strand
TTACCGAGGGCTTCGAGTTCGTGGCGCGCGGTTTCGCTTTCGATCTGCAGGCGTTGTGCCTCGCGATCCAGGCCGGCGAGGGACTCGATTGCCTGCGCTTCTTCGCGATGTACCTGGCTGATGCGCTGCACGAGTTGCATGCTCTGATGACGGCCCTGCGAGGCGTCGCGATCGGCGTTGTTGACCTGCGCGGCAGACTCGGATGCCTCGCGCTGCCTGGCCTGCGCGGCGTCGCGTGCAACAGCTGTGTCGGCGGTTGCGGTCTCCAAGAAGAGCTGCAGGCCATCGCGATCAGCGCGCAAGGATTCGAGGTGGTGCTGGGCCTGCTGCAGCTCGTCGGCGCGGCTCGCCAGGCGCGTGACCAGATCCTGCATGCGGTCGATGTTGGAGTGCATGCGCGCTGTCGCGCGCTCGATCTCAACGCGTGTCTCGTTCGCGCGCCCGTTGGCGGCGCGCAGCTCCTCGTCCAGTTCATAGCCACGTGCGACCCCGGCCGCGTGTTCGGCTTCCAGCGACTCCAGCGTGCCCGCGTGCACGTCAATCTTCGTGGTCAAATTGGTGACCGCGGTGGTGGCGAGCTGCTGTTCGCCGTCCATTTGCAGCAGGCGACTGCGGAGGACGATGCGCAGCTTGCCACGCAGGTCGTCGCGCATTTCGCCATAGCGCTCGGCTTTGGCGGCCTGGCGCTTGAGCGAGGCCATCTGACGAGTGACCTCGTCGAAGATGTCATCGACGCGTGACAGGTTCTGCTTGGCCGCTTCCAGGCGGAGCTCGGCAAGACGCTTCTTGGTTTTGAACCGCGTGATGCCGGCGGCCTCCTCAATGATGGAGCGGCGGTCCAGCGGCTTGGAGCTGAGGAGCTGGCCGATGCGCTCCTGCCCGATGATGGCGTAGTTTTCACCCGACAGACCGGTGCCGAAGAAGATGTCCTGGATGTCGCGCAGGCGGCACAGCTTGCCGTTCAGCAGATA
>CAXUEG010000027.1:10001-13066 GCA_964249935.1 uncultured Terriglobus sp. | reverse complement strand
TCCGAATCTCCCGAGCGGAAGAGTCGGCGGGTGACCGTGATCTCGCCTGCGCGGACCGGAGCGCGATTAAACTTGCGGCGGCGCATCTTGAGCACCACGCCTTGTGATGGCTGCGCGGCGCCCTGATCGTTTCCGGCTGCTGTTTCCGTCGCGCTGTCGGTTGCGGGGGTGCTTTCTTCGCCGAAGACCTCTTCGGCCTCATCGCCGGGCTCTAGCGGACCAGGCTGCGCCTCTGCGACAGCGATTTCGGTGGCGCCGGCGGCGGCGCGGCGTTCGGCGGCTTCGTCCCAGTCGGCGGCGGTGTCGATGGCGACCGGATCGTTCAGGTCGTGGCCGTCATACACCTCCGGATCGACGAGCGTCAGGGAAACCTCGGCCATGCCAGTCGGCTTACGGTCGCGCGTTCCCGCAAAGATGACATCTTCCATCTTGAGACCGCGCAGGCTCTTGGCCGACTGCTCGCCCAGCACCCACGTAATCGCGTCGGCGATGTTTGACTTGCCGCAGCCGTTCGGCCCCACCACAGCGGCGATGCCGTTGCCGGAGAGCTGCATGTCCGTGCGGTCGCAGAATGACTTGAAGCCAAGGATCTGAACGCGTTTGAGCTTGAGCAAGGCTGGACCTCCCACGTAACCGCACCGCGTTGTGCGGACCCACGGCATCCATTTGGACCGGCATGGATGCCTTCAGGCTAGAGACGTCTTGCGCCAGAATCAAGCAAGGCACCCGCTATTTGTTGTGGATAAGGCGGGTGGAAACACAATGCGTCCGGGCCAGTCCACGATTTCAGTATAGAAGCCGGATCGAGTGATTCTGGCTGTGTTCTAGGTTCGAAGTTGGGTCGCTCAGGAGTTCTCTGCGGTCGTGGGGTGAGGCGACTGAGCGGATGGTGCCGTTCCGTTTGCACGAAAGCGCAGGCTTTGCTCGCTTTGGAGCGACACCTGTTAGAGTGCTTGCATCGTATCGCTGTAATTGCACCTCTGGCGTCTTACAGTTGATCCATAGCTTTTTAGAACAACACAGGGAGTGTTCGATGAAGAAGGCAGTTTTCGCCTCGATGCTCGCGGCTGCAGCCATTGCGGCTGCACCGTATTCGGCGGCAGCGCAGGCTGCGGCAAGTCAGCCAGCCGCAGGGAACCAGGCATCAGGTCAGCCAGCTGCGGGTGGGCAGGTCCAGCTTTCCCAGCCGGAGTACGCGGCATACAACAACGTGATTACGGCGACCGATCCCGCTACCAAGGCCACCGCTGCCGAGTCATTCCTGACACAGTTCCCGCAGAGCAGCGTGAAGGGTGCGGTGCTGCAGCAGCTTGCGGTGGCGTACTACAGCCAGCAGAACTGGGCCAAGGCCGGGGATGCCGCGGACCGGCTGCTGCAGACCGATGCCAATAACATTCAAGGCCTGTTCATTGCGACTTCGGCCGCGAAGTCACTGGGCGACACCGCAACCGATGCGGGCACGCGCCAGCCCAACTACGACAAGGCCGCTGGCTATGCGACACGCGGCCTGGCGGCAACCAAGCCGGCCAGCGTCGATCAGGCACAGTGGGACACGGTGACCAAGCAGCTCGCGCCAACGTTCTATAGCGCGATCGGCATCGATGCCATTGGTAAGAAGGACTACCCTGGCGCCATCGCCGCGTATACCTCGGAGCTGAAGGCCGTTCCCGAAGACCAGACGAAAACGCCGGGTGTCACGCTGCAGGATACCTACTACCTGGGCACGGCATACTACCAGTCGACCCCGCCGGATTACCTGAGCTGCGCCTTCTACGCGACGCGCGCCGTCACCTTCGCTCCAGATCAGTACAAAGGCCAGTTCCAGCCGGTAGCCACCTATTGCTACAAGAAATACCACGGTGGCGACGACGGATACGACGCGGTAAAGACCGCCGCGGCCAGCAGCCTGTTTATGCCCGACAGCTTGAAGTCTTCAGTCAAGCCGGCACCCACACCCGCGGACCAGGCGACGCAGGTGCTCGCGTCGGATAAGCAGGATGATCCCACTCTGGCTAAGACCAATTTGGCCGATCGCATGTTCGTGTTTCAGTACGGTACTGCCGACCAGGCGGAGCAGGAGTTCACGCCGATCAAGGGCAAGGAAGCGCGGCTCTCCGGTGTTGTCGTCGCGATCAGCGGCACGGACCTGCAACTGGCGGTCTCCGATGATGCCAAGGCAGCGAACCCCAAGGTGGCCGATGTCGACGTGACGTTGTCGGCCGAGCCGAAGACGACTCCCGCGGTTGACTCAACCGTGGAGGTGGTCGGCACCTTCGACAGCTACACGCAGCAGCCATTGCTTGTGAAGATGACCGGTGGCGAGATCCAGGCGAAGAAAGCAGCCACGACGCCGGCCAAGCGGACGACACCGGCACGTCGCCGGTAGTTCGCGCAGACTCGGCAGAGACGGGGGTGGCCATTGGCCACCCCTTGTTCACTCTCCGAGCATGATGCGCTTGATCGCATACGCGCGGCCGGTCGCGCTGTCGCACTCGACCAGAGTTGCGCACATTTTAGGATTGCCCTTGGCGGCCTCGAACTTCTTTGGCTGGCCGGTCAGGAATTTCTCGATCACCGCATCACGTTCCACGCCGATCACCGAGTCGTAGGGCCCGCTCATGCCCACGTCGGTCTGGAACGCTGTACCGCCGGGCAGGATCCGTTCGTCCGCTGTGGGAACGTGCGTGTGAGTGCACAGCACGGCAGTCACGCGGCCATCCAGGTACCATCCCAGCGCCGCTTTCTCGCTGGTCGCCTCCGCGTGAAAATCGACAAAGACGACCTTTGCCGTAAGCGACCTCAGTAGCTCATCCGCCTTACGGAACGGGTCGTCGTTCTGTTGCATGAACACGCGGCCCTGCAGGTTCACCACGGCATAGGCCTGCTCATTGGGCAGCGTACCTTGGTACACACCGTACCCGGGTGTGGTGGGCGCGAAGTTTGCCGGCCGGATCACACGACGCGCGCGGTCGTGCGAATCCGGCGGCACCTTAATCCACTCGAGCAACTCCTTCTTGTCCCAGAAGTGATTGCCGGTCGTAATTACGTCGGCGCCAAGGTCGAAC
>CAXUEG010000027.1:1252-9991 GCA_964249935.1 uncultured Terriglobus sp. | reverse complement strand
GGTCGAACAGGTCGCCTGCGATGGCGGGCGTGATGCCGAAGCCGCCCGCAGCATTTTCGCCGTTCATGATGCACAGGTCGACGGCGTTTGATTCCAAGACGTGGCCAATGTGCTCGGCGACGATGCCGCGGCCGGCGGACCCAAATACGTCGCCGACGAAAAGAATGTTCACACTCCACAGTGTTGCAGCGATTGCGAAGCTTCAGCAAGCCGGTCGAAGGTCCTTGACAGAGCCGGGTCATCGCAACGTCGTTCGTAGCCGCAGCATCTGACACCGGCATGGGTTGGCTGCATAACTTCAATCTGAAACGCAAAGTCGCGGGTGTGCTAACGGCGCACCGCGGAAAGCCGCAGACGGTCGCAGCCATTGCACGCGGAGCGAACGCGGACGAGAGGGAGGTTGCGCAACTGCTCGACGCCATGGAGCGCAGCGGTTACGCCGTAAGCAGCCGCGATGGCAGCGACACCGCATACCAGCTCAACGAAGCACAGGGAACGGTCGGCAAGATTCTGCATACCTTTGAGGACAAGCAGCAGCTGGAGGACAAAGGCCTGATTCTGCGGCGGGAACGCCACGGCTGGACCGCAGAACTCGCCGATCCCGCGGGGATGATTGTGCGTGGCCACACGCGTGAAGAGGCGCGCGAACGTGGCCTTGCGTTGATGGAAAAAATGGCGACCCCGCCGAGCGAAACGCCGCGCAACCAACCCGACTCAGGTTCGGCACAGGCCTAAGCGGCGGTGTCGCTGAAGTCCTCAACGGCCCAGAAGTAGCCGCGTACCTGCACGACGGAGATGCCGATCGCAGTGACCTGGTCGTCGAGGATGTTTTCGCGGTGGTGCGGCGAATGCATCAGGGCCACATGCATGTCGGGGATGGAAGGTCCCACTCCGATGTTTTCCGTAATGCGATAAAAGCGTGCGCCGGCGCTCACGCCGCGGTGCAAGAGGTCCGGTTCGCCGCGCAGCTGATGTTCGAGCGAGTTTGCGCGGGCCATCCGCAGGGCGTGGAGGCGCGCGGCCTCCTGCAACTCCTCGCTGAAGTGAACGGGGCCGAGTCCGGCTGCCGCGCGCTCGGTATTGATGCTGCGCAGCAGGTACTGCTCCGCGATGTTGGCCCGGGGCAGCGCGCGGTACATCGGCATCTGTGGCCAGGCAGGCAGCGTAGAGAGGGCCGCTGCCGCGATGCAGACGGACCGCCGCAGGTCGCGGAGGGTCAAAGGGCGCATGATGGCCGTTGTAACCCGGAAACTCGCACTATGCTTCGGTGGTACTGCCACTTTTTTCATCGGATTGCTCGAGGACCGGTTTTTTGGCAGGACGTAGCAAGGGAAAGAGAATGACATCGCGGATGGACCGCGAGCCGGTGAGCAGCATGGTGAGCCGGTCGATGCCGATGCCTTCGCCGCCGGTGGGCGGCAGGCCGTAGGCGAGGGCGCGGACGTAATCGGCGTCCATCTGGTGAGCTTCCTCGTCGCCGCGCTCGCGCTCGCCGAGCTGTGCCTCGAAGCGGCGGCGCTGGTCCTCGGGGTCGTTCAGCTCGCTAAAGGCGTTGCCGACCTCGAAGCCGCCGATGTAGAACTCGAAGCGCTCGACCCAGTCGGGCTCGTCCGGCTTGCCCTTGCTGAGGGGTGAGACGGCAAGTGGAAAGTCGTAGATGATGGTGGGCTGGATCAGGTGTTCTTCGGCGACCGCCTCGAAGAGGTCCGCGATGGCTTTGCCGTCCGTTGGAATGGGCTGAGCGTCTCCAAGCGCTGAGAACTTGCGAATCGCCTCACGCATGCTCAGCCGCTGCCACTTGCTCAGGTCGATCTGGACCATCTCACCCGCGCGGGGTCCTTTCGGCAGCGGAAAGTCGACGACCGTCGTTCCATTCACCTCAGTCGCAACGAAGGTGATAATCTCTTCGGTCAGGTCCATCAGGTCCCAGTAGTTTGCGTATGCCTGGTAGAACTCCAGCATCGTGAACTCGGGGTTGTGCTGGGTCGAGATGCCCTCGTTGCGAAAGTTGCGATTGATTTCGTAGACGCGGTCGAGGCCGCCGACGACGAGGCGCTTCAGGTAGAGCTCCGGCGCGATGCGCAGGTAGAGCTCCATGTCCATGGTGTTGTGGTGCGTGACGAACGGCCGCGCCGCCGCGCCGCCCGCGATGGGCTGCATCATCGGCGTTTCGACTTCCAGGTAGCCGCGCGCATCGAAGAACTTGCGCAACGCCTTCAGCACCTGAGCGCGCTTCACGAAGACCTCGCGCGCGGGCAGGCGCCGCATGCTGGCAGTGGCGCCTGCAACTGCCTCCGGGTTGTCGTTGTCGGCGGAGGACTCGTCCACGGACGGCAACGCGGCATCTTCACCCTCATCCGTGAACAGGTCGAGGTAGCGCTGGCGGTAGCGCAGCTCGATGTCCTGCAGCCCGTGGAACTTGTCCGGCAGGGGAATCATCGATTTCGCGAGAAAGGTGAGCGAGTCGGCGTGGACCGTCAGCTCGCCGGTGCGGGTGCGGAAGAGGTAGCCGGTGACGCCGACGTGGTCGCCCAGATCGAGCAGCTTGTAGAGCTCGAAGGCGCGCTCGCCGACCGCGTCCTGGCGGACGTATATCTGCAGGCGACGACCATTGTTCTGCAGCACGGCGAAACCGGCCTTGCCCTGGCGGCGGTGCGCCATGACGCGGCCTGCGAGAGCAACGTGCACGCGATCCGCTTCCAGCGTTTCGGCGGGAACGTCATCATACTGCGCGCGGATCGCTGGCACGCCGCCTTCCGGCTCGAGCTTGAACTGGTTCGGATAGGTGGCGGCCAGCTCACTCAGGCCTTCCTGGGCCCCCAGCGCGGCGATCTTCTTCAGCTTCTCCTTGCGCTCTTCGAAGAGCCGTTCCTCGAACTCCGATGCAAACAACGTTGTGCCTCTCTTTGCCTGTGTCAGAGGCAAGTATAGAAGCGGCGTGATCGGCCGTAGCAGCGCTGGCGCACGCCGGTGTTCTAATGGGGAACGATGAGCACGCCCGGCAAACCACAGGGAACCCTTGGCGATCTGGTCAAGGCCGAGTCGATGATTCAGCTTGCCATCGGCCTGCCGGCGGGATGCCTGATCGGTTGGCTGGTGGGGCACTGGCTGGACGGCAAGTTTCACCAGGGCTGGATCGGCGTGGTCGGCATTCTGCTGGGAGCGGCCGGCGGGTTTATCCAGATTTATACCGTCGCAAGCAAGTACATGAAGAGCAGCAGCGAGTGATCGACGGGCCGGACGGAGTACCCGACGAGCAGGTGATGGCGACGGTTCCGCCGTCGCCGTACACGCAGGCGCAGGCCGCGAACAGTCTGCAGCGGGCGGCTTGGATCGTGCTCGGTTTCGCCGCGCTGGGCGCGCCGGCTGCGTGGTTCTTGCGAGGGTGGCAATCGGCGGGTCTGTTGCTGGTCGGCGCAGCAATTTCGGCCAGCGGACTCTATGAGTGGCGGCGTTTGATGGCAGCTCTGCTGCGCCGCATGGCTGCACAGGATGCGGTGCAGGCCGGTGTTCCGCTGGAAGACCGGAGAGCACCTTCCATCGGCTTCGCTGTTGCCGGCTTCATCGTCCGGCTGGCGGTGGTTGTCGCGGTTCTCTATGGTAGCCTTAGGTATCTGCACGGCAGTGTGTTGGCACTCGCAGCCGGACTTGCGATGAGTGTGTTGGCGTTGCTCATCGAGGGTCTAAGGCTTTTGCGCAGCGGCACGATTTAGCCCGCGGAGACAGATCGAATCATGCCGGAACAGCTTCTCTTTACCCGATTTTTGAATCATCTATTGGCCGCGCCGGCGGACGCGCTTCTGCGCGCGCTGCACGTGCATGTTGCCGCCCCGGCGGCGCCCATCAGCAATGGATTTGCAATGGAACTGCTGGTGTTTGTGCTGCTGCTGCTGTACTTCGTTGCGGTACGCGTGTCATTAAGCGTGGAGAAGCCGGGCGCGGTGCAGCATTCGGCGGAACTGATTCATGAGTTCGTCTCGGGGTAGGGCGAAAGTGTGATCGGCCACGGTTATGAGCGGTTCGTTACGTTTCTGACAGTACTTGGGCTGTTCATCCTGGCGATGAACCTGATCGGGCTAATTCCGGGGCTTGAAACTCCCACCGCAACCCCGGTAGTGCCGCTTGGTCTGGCACTGTGCGTCTGGTTGTATTACCAGTACCACGGCATCCGTGCGAACGGTCCCGGTTACATCAAGCAGTTTCTGGGCCCGGTCTGGTGGCTTGCGCCGCTGCTGCTGCCGATCGAACTGATTTCACACCTGGCACGTATCCTGTCGTTGACGGTCCGTCTGTACGCGAACATGTTCGCCGGTGATCTGGTGACGCTGGCGTTCTTCTCGCTCATTCCGATCGGAATTCCGCTGATCTTTATGAGCCTGCACCTGATGGTGTCGTTAGTGCAGGCTTACGTGTTTATGCTGCTGGCGACGATCTACCTGGGCCTCGCAGTTTCGCACGAGCATTGATTCGGAAGCGGCTATGCCGCTGTAAGTTCAAGTTTGACGGTTGCGGACGGCCTTCGCCGCGACTGGGTTCGACCCGCGTGCAGCGTGAGGGGGACAGCACGGTGATCCTCAACCACCCACTGGCCGGGCATTTTGAGGGCGGAGTTATCTCATGAAGATGTTGAAGTATGTGTTTATGACGCTGGCGGTTCTGCTGATCGCAGTGCCGGCGTTTGCGCAGGATGCGGCCGCGGCTGCTTCCAAGGGCTATTTGTATCTGGGTGCCGGCATCGGCATGGCCATTGCGGCCGGGCTTTGCGGTCTGGGTCAGGGTAAGGCGACGGCGTCGGCCGCAGAGGCGCTGGCGCGCAATCCGGGTGCGCGACCTGGCATCTTCACCTTCCTGATTTTGGGCCTCGCGTTTATCGAGTCGCTGGCACTGTTCACATTCCTTATCATCATCCTCAAGCTCCAGTAAGCTTTGATGGCAAGAGAAAGCCCTCGCTTCGGCGAGGGCTTTCTCTTTGCTCGGCGGCCTACCGGAGGCAGCTGGGTTGGAACCAGAGCAGGTGGTCGCCGGAGGTGATGACCGGTTCGCCGTCGGGCGAGAGATCGAGGGAGTGCCCGCTGCGCGGCTCGTTGACGGTAAGGTGACCGAGTACGAGGCCTGTCGCCGGGTTCAGCTTCAGGATGTAGGTGGTGCCAGCTCCTGGCGCCTCGTCCGGTGAGCCTACGGACGCCCAGAGCGCATTGTCGGTGACACGGATGGAGTACACGCGGCCGAGTCCATCAAACTGCCGCAGCGGTGTGCCGGTGCGACTGAAGACTTGGATGCGATGGTTTTCGCGATCCGCGACATAGAGTTGGCCGCGGCTGAACTGGAGAGAGTGCGGTAGGTTGAGTTGGCCGGGGTTTGCGCCGGGTTCGCCCCATTGCGTGAGCAATGCACCGCGGGCATCGAACTCCAGGATGCGCGCGTTCGCGTAGCCATCGGCGATGAAGAAGTGACCGTCCGGGGCAAAGGCGATGTCTGTTGCTCCGCTGAAGGTGCCATCATCCGGGTGCGCGCCTGGCACCTGTACGCTGAGCAGGAGCTTGCCGCTCCATGAGTACTTCAGGATTGCGGAGGAACCGGCGTCCACGGTCCAGAAGTTGCCCTCGGGATCGACGCGCACGGTGTGTGCGATCACGTATCCAGCGGAGCCGAAGGCTTGTCGCACATGGCCTTTGGCATCGAGAACAAGAACGGCAGGCGTGCTGCCGCGCTGAATCTCGGCGAGGAGGCCGGAACGCGTAAATGCCAGCCCCGAGATCGCAGTGGCGGGCAGCCCTGGCGATGGTGCGACGGCCCGCAACGAAGTTGCGCAGAAGGGAAGTTCCGGGGACGCAGCGACCCTGGAGAGGAGTGCCTGCGCGCTCGCGCCCGGCTCAGGATGAGCGCTGGTCTGAGCTGCCGCATGGTGCATGATGCCGTCCGGAAAAAGAGCGAGGGCCGCCAAGCAGGCGAGCAGGGTGCGCCGGTGAATGAGGCCTCGGGCACGCCTTGCTTCCGTGTTACGGAGCGCCGGCACTTGCGGTGCTCACGATGGTTTTGCTACTCGGAGTACAGCAGCTCTGCTGGGCGACGGCCTTTGTTGCGGGCCTGGGCTGCAGCCCAGAGGCGGTGCTTGCCTGGACGAAGCTGAGGATGCGGCCAGGAAGGATGCCGAGTAGCAGGGTTGCGAGCACGCATGCGGCGAGGCCGACATAGGCTGGGATAGCGGCGGAGCGTACTGGGAGCGGCGCGGCGGACCCGCTGGCGAGAGCGACCGGGTTCAGCATGGGATTGGTGGAGCCGACCGGGTCGAAGTCGATGCCAAGCGGGGCGGAGAAGCCGGTGGGCAGCGAGTACATACGGGCAATGAGGCGCAGGTAATAGAAGCAGGCCACGCCGGAGTTGAGCAAGCCGATGACGGCGAGCCAAATGTGGCCGGCATGAAGCGCTCCGGCGAAGACGTAAAACTTGCCGAAGAAGCCGCCGGTAAACGGGATGCCGATCATGCTGAGCAGGAAGAAGCTGAATGCCGCGGTGAGCACGGGGTGCTGGACGGCGAGGCCGGTGTAGTCCTCGCCGGTGCGGAGCCGCTCGCGGTAGCCGGAGACGAGCGAGATGACGACAAAGGCGCCGACGTTCATGGCGGCGTACGCGGCGGTGTAGAAGGCCGCGGCGGCGATGCCGTCCTGCGGAAAGGCGGTGAAGGCGACGAGAAGGTAGCCGGCGTGCGCGATGGACGAGTAGGCGAGCATGCGCTTGACGTCGCGCTGGAGCAGGGCACCGAGGTTGCCGATGGTCATCGAGAGCGCGGCGATACCCCAGAGCAGCCAGGACCACTTCGATTGATACAGCGGGAAGCCGCCAAACAGGATGCGTAGCAGGACGGCGAACGCAGCGGCCTTGGGTGCGGTCGACATGAGGCCTACGACCGGCGGCGGCGCGCCCTGGTAGACGTCGGGTGTCCAGACGTGAAAGGGAGCGGCGGAGACCTTGAAGCCGATGCCGATGACGATCATGGCGATGGCGAGCAGGGCCAGCAGCGGCGTCTGCGTGGTGGCGAGGGCCGGAGCGATGACGCGGAGGTTGGTCGAGCCGGTGGCGCCAAAGGTGAGGGCGATGCCGTAGAGAAAGAAGGCGGTGGCGAAGGAGCCGAGCAGGAAGTACTTGATGGAGCTTTCGCTGGCGGCGGCCTGCGATTTGCGGAACCCGGCCATGATGTAGGTCGAGATGGAGGAGATCTCAAGACCGATGAAGACCATGAGGAGCTCGGTGGAGCAGCTCATGAGCATCATGCCGACGGCGCCGAAACAGGTGAGCGCGAAGTACTCGCCGGCGTGCCCGGTGTTGCCCTGGAAGAAGTCGAGCGAGGAGAGCAGGGTGACGATGACGATGGCGGCGATGAGGACCTGGAAGAAGACGGCGAAGCCGTCGACCTGGATGGTGTTGCTGAAGGCTGCGATCGTTCCGAACTTGAGTTGGTAGAAGCTGGTGACGCCTGCGGCGAGGGTGCCCAGGATGGCGAGCCAGCCGAGCGGTTTGCGGGATGTGCCGGCGGGGAGTACGGGCTCGAGCATCATGACGGCGATGCCGACGAATATAAAGATGTATAACTCGATAATCGCGATAACATTAAAGCTGTTCATTTCGCTTGCTCCTGCACGATCACGGCGGTGCTCCGCGAGGCATTCGTGGCGCTGTGAGCGGAAAGCAGGTCCTTCGCTCCGCTCAGGATGACAATGCTTTTCTTCGGAGCTTCTTCGTTGCGACTAGAAGCTGCTTCGTTGCGACTCAAGGCCGCGGGCAGGGCCGTATGGGTTTCTTCGGTGTCGAAGTGTGCGGGCACGTTGGCGTAGGTGGTGCCGAGTGGGTCGAGCTTGCGGGTGAAGTAGGGCGAGGCGACGCCCATGATGACGAAGAGGGCGACCATGGGCCAGAGGGCGAGGTGTTCGCGGGCGGTGAGGTCCCAGCCACGGCGCTCGGCGGAGATGTTGCCGAGGTCAGCGTAGAAGACGCGCTGGATCATGGTGAGGAGGTAGGCGGCGGAGAAGATGACGCCGCTGGTGGCAATGACGGCCCATAGCATCGCGTGATGGCTGAGCTCGGTTTGCGCGGTGCCGCTGAGAATGAGGAACTCGCCGACGAAGCTGTTGAGCGCGGGCAGGCCGACGTTGGACAGCGCGGTGATGACGAACAGGGTGACCATCCACGGCAGTTTGCCGGAGAGGCCGCCGAGGTCACGCATGTCGTAGGTGCCGTAACGCTCAAAGAGCATGCCCATGAGCAGGAAGAGCGCGCCGCCGGAGATGCCGTGGTTCAGGATCTGGTACATGCCGCCGTCGAGGCCGTTGACGGTAAAGGTAAAGATGCCGAGGACGCAGAAGCTGAGGTGGCCGAGGGTGGAGAAGGAGGCGAGGCGCTTGAGGTCGTCCTGTACGAGGGCGAGGCAGGCACCGTAGACGATGCCGATGGCACCGAGCGTGATGAGGAGCGGGGCGATGTGGCGGGACTGCTCCGGGAAGATGCCGAAGGAGAAGCGCAGGATGGAGTAGAGGCCGAGCTTGCCGGCGAGCACCATGACGGCGGCGGTGGGGGCCTCGGCGAAAGCGTCGATCATCCAGCCATGCAGCGGGAAGACGGGGACCTTGACGGCGAAGGCGACGAGAAAGGCGAGCGAGCAGAGCCAGAGGGCGTGCGGACCGCCGGGAATGGCGTGGGTGGCGGCGAGCGCGGCGAGCTGCGGAAGCTGGAAGGTGCCGGTCT
>CAXUEG010000027.1:0-1242 GCA_964249935.1 uncultured Terriglobus sp. | reverse complement strand
TCTGCACGTAAAGCCAGAGCATGCCGACCAGCAGGAGCGCCGAGGGGATAAAGGCGTAAAGGAAGAACTTGAGGCCGGCGCGGCGGCGGTTTTCGGTGCGGCCAAAGGTGGCGATGAGGATGGTCATCGGGACCAGCGACATCTCCCAGAAGGCGTAGTAGAGGAAGAGGTCGAGCGAGACGAAGACGCCGAGCATGGCGACCTGCTGGAGCAGGAAGAGGGTGTAGAAGAGCTTGCGGCGCGAGGCGATGGCGTTCCAGGAGGCGAGGACACCGAGGGGTGCGAGGAAGCCGGAGAGCACGACGAGCCACATCCCGAGGCCGTCGACGCCGAGGTGGTAGTGGATCTCTGGGCGCGGGATCCAGAGGGCGTCCTGCACAAAGCGGAAAGTCTGCTGCGAGCCGAAGGTGGAGGAGACGTCGGCCGACTTGAAGTTGGCCGGCAGGTGCAGGGTGAGGACGAAGGTGATAAGGGTGACGACGAGCGCGGCGGCGGGTTGGAGCTTACCGCGATCGGGAAGAAGCGCAAGGACGAGCGCGCCGACAAGCGGCGTGAAAAGGATGAGCGAGAGGATCGAGTGATCGAAGGAATGCATGTCAGGCTCGGTCCTTTCTGTTGCTGCTTCTTCCTGGAGCTTTGGGCAGGGGTAAAAGCAGGTCCTTCGCTGCGCTCAGGATGACAATGCTTTCTGAGCGAAGAAGCAGTGGCGAGCGAGAGGATCGAGTGGTCGAAATGATGCATGGGCTCGGTCCTTTCTATCGGGCCGTTGCCGCGTGGGCGAAGACGGTGTAGGTCATGACGAGGATGACGACGGCGGCACCGGCGGCGAGCCAACCGGCGTAAGACCGGATGTTGCCGGACTGGATGCGGCGGGTGCCGGAGCTGGCGGCCTGGGTGGCAAAGGCGGCGAGTTTGCCGGAGCCGTTGACGACTCCGGACTCGATCAGGCTGCCGAGGATGAGGCGGGTGAATGCGGCTCCGGGAAGGACGATGGTGGCGTTGTAGAGCTCGTCGATGTAGTACTTGTGCGCGACCAGGCGGTAGAGCGGGGTGCCGGCGGCGCGTGCGCGGAGGGTGCCGGCGCGCCGGCGGTAGAAGAGATCGGCGACGACCCAGCCGAGCAGCGAGACGATCTCGAAGACGAAGCCGCGCCACAGCCCCACCAGCATCGACAGACCGAGCACCGACAGCAGCGCGATGTCGACCCAGCCCAGCGGGACGTCGAAATGCGGCAGGTTCACA
>CAXUEG010000026.1:0-20584 GCA_964249935.1 uncultured Terriglobus sp. | reverse complement strand
GCGCGGCATGGCGTCGGCCGCCAAGAAGGCGTCGCGCACGACCAACGAGGGCGCGGTCGGCACCTACATCCACGCCGGTGGCAAGATTGGCGTGCTGCTGGAGCTGAACTGCGAATCCGACTTCGTCGCCCGCACCGAGGACTTCCAGGAGTTGCTGCGCGACATCGCGATGCATGTCGCCGCTGCCGATCCGAAGTACGTGAGCCGCGAGGAAGTGACGCAGGCGGACATCGACAAGGAGAAGGAAGTCTACCGCGCCCAGGCGGCCGCCAGCGGCAAGCCCGCGAACATCGTCGAGAAGATGCTCGAGGGCAAAATGGGCAAGTACTACGAAGAGGTTTGCCTGCTCGATCAGCCGTTTATCAAGGAGCAGACGCAGACCGTAGCTCAGGTGATCGCGACCAGGGTCGGCAAGCTGGGTGAGAACATCTCAGTGCGCCGCTTCGCCCGTTTCAAGGTAGGGGACCCGGGCTACACGATCGCCCAGATCAAGACCCTGGAGGCTCCGGCCGAGGAAGCACAGGCCTAAGCCTCACGCGGAGGTTAGCAGAACGCCCGGGCCTCGGTTCGGGCGTTTCTGCTGCAAAGGGCAGCAGCACTGGGGGTTATCTGTCGACGACGCAGGTTTCGCTCGAGTCCCTGGGCTGCAGCTCCAGCACAGTGCCTGCTGTCAGTGTCGCTTGGAACTGGCGGAGCTCATCGAGTAGCTCCGGTACGTTCGTGTCCGGCGTGCTGTAAAACATGACGCGTGAGTCTGCCGGACCGTAATGCCGATCGTCGATGCACATTTTTGCGACAGGCAGCCACTCGGCCGGCAGTGTCTTCAGCCATTCCGGATAGATTGCGACCAGGCCGATGTGATGTTCCCGCGTCAGGTCTGTCAAGTGTGTGTGCAGGGTTTGTTGTTGCCGCATACGATAGACTTCCGCTGAGCCAAGCGCCGCCAGGTCCAGCACATAAGCATGCGGGTCGCGCTTGTACGCCACCAGGCCCAGGTCGTTGATGGCGACCGGACCCTTGTAGAAGCCGTGCATGAGTCGGGCCATTTGCCCCTGCTGGCGCCACACGGACTGCGCCCCGTTCGCCGTGGCATACAGTGCGGGTGCGTATACTAGGGCGATCGCGCCAATCGCGACCAGCAGCGTTCCGGAAAGCCGCGGCGCAGGCAAGTGGTCCGCGGCAGCGAGCCCGTTCGCATTCAGCGCGCGCCACCCGCCAAGCTCATACGCAAGCAGCACCGGCAGCACGAACCCGATGCAGTACATCTCATAGCGGTACAACCATCCAAACGGCCCATAGAGCGTCTGTGCCATGGCTACGGCGCTGACCGCCAGCAGTACCGGTCGCAGCCGTCTCTGCCGGAAGTGCTGGAAGAGCAACGAGAGACAGACAATCGCCAGCACAAACACGGCGGAGCGCTCCGGATCGTAGAACACCGCCTTCAGAGCACCCTTTCCAATCGACAGCAGGCCGAGCACGTTGCCGACCGAACCGGCAACCATCCAACCCTTCACGATGACGGAGAAGGGCAGTAGCGGCAGCCCGAGATGGTGAAGGAAGAGACTAAACAGCGCCATGGGAAACGTGCCGAGAAGCAGCACCAGGGCAGCGGCGCGCCTCGATCCCGCGAACCACAGAACGACGACCGACGCCAGCGTAACCGTAATCCCCTCGTAGCGCACCAACGGCAGCAGCGTCGCCGCGATGATCGTCCATCGCGGAATCGGCCTGCCCTCAGCAGCGGCGATACACAGAAACGCGCAGCTGATGCAGAGCAGCAATTCGAGCGATTCTTCGAGGCCGGTAAATGTGAGGCCCAGCGTGTTGGTTGCAAGCAGAAGGAATGCGACCAGCACCCGGACTGCCCAGCCTGCTGAGGTATGCAATCTAGGCGCAGGCATGTAGCGGTCCACCAAAGACCCAAGCAGCCACGCTACGCAAACCCCGAACACACAATTGAGGCACAGCGGCAGGTATGTCATGAGTGCCGTGCCGGCGAAGGGTACAAACAGAAATGGCCAAAGAATGCTCGAGGATGGGCTCGACGGCTCTCCCGCGTTGATACCGTACACACCATGCCGGATGCGCTCGGACAAGGCCAGGTGAATATACGGATCGTCCAGGGAGTAGGTGAAGTGCCCGTGACTTTGGTGCAGGATCACAATCAGCAGGTAGGAGAACCCGGCGAGGTACAGAGCGACGGAAGCAAACACCGCAGTCGAAGCGCGAGAGCGCAGGGATTCAGAGGAAAGGGGCATGCGGTGTTTGGAAGGCACGTGCAGCGTCAGTTTATCGTAGTGATCGCCGTGGTTCGCGCTGGACGAGTCGGCTAGCGCAGATCAGAAAGTTCGCTTGCAAACTCCTCCAGGATGCGAGCCAGATCGCGTGGCCGCTCGTAGGGCACCAGGTGCGCGCAATCCGGCAGGAGGTGCATGCGCCCGCCGCTCGCTTCCGCCAGCGGCAGCGTCGCGTGTTTCTGTAGCTCAGGGTCGATCGCCTTGTCCCTCTCACCCACGACCAGTATGGTCTTGACTCCGAACCGTTGCACGTGTGCCGACCAGTCCTCCCGCGTGCCCTGGTCTGCCCACGCGTGAAACGCTTGCGTGTTCGCGCGCAGCACGTCGTCGACAGCAGCGGACAATTCGGCCGCATCGGGCGGAGTTGCGAAGCCTCCGCGCGTGAATGCCTCCGCCCGCTCGCGGGTCGTGTTCGCAATCCGCATGGTTGCGCGGGCCTCGTCGTTCATTGGTTCGCCCGCCAGCGGCGAGGGCGCAACCAGTACCATGCCCGCCAGGTTCGCCGGAGGCTCCGCAGCCACAACCATCGCGGCCTTGCCGGTCATGGAGTGCCCCACCAGAATCACCGGAGCGGGTGCAAACGATTCCAGCAGTTCACGGATGGCCGCGGCCATATCGGCCACGCTGTTACCGTGCAGTGCGGTGGCATCGCCGAAGCCGGCCATGTCCGCTGCTACAAGCCGATGTTGCTCTTGAAGCAACGAGACCACACCATCCCACTCGCGATGTGAGCCGCCGAAAAAATGCAGCAGCAACAGAACCGGGCGCGCCTGACGCGGCCCATGATCGTGAAACGGGAGCATGCGCACATGGATGCGTGTGGCGTGTGTGACGAGATGCTGCAAAAGGGCTGTTTTCCTGCCATGGAACAAAGCCGGAAACAATCCGCTGTGACTACAACGGCGGCTTGTCGGCGATGCATGCAGGATCGCGCACACCCGCTTCAAGAACCCTGCCGATGCCAATCAGCGTCTACTCAGCTAGAGATGACCAGCTTATCGATTCTGCAAAGTCCTGAGGTCGCCGCACGCACGTCTGCCGCAACGCGGCGCGTGCTGGAAGAGCGTGCCGGGCCGACGCCCCACGCGCCGTTCCTCGACGACGGGCACATGAGCATGCTGCGTTCGCTGGTCGATGCCATCCTGCCGCAGGGCGCGGTCGGCACGGACGTCGACATCGCCGGGGCGATCGACCGGCGCCTTGCCGCGGGTGAAAACTCCGGCTTCCGTTATGCTGTGCTTCCGCCCGATGGCGAGGCCTATCGCCAGGGCCTGACTGCCTTTTACAGGATGCTTGAGCAAACGCCCATGAAGACATTCGAACGTATGCCGCCGCCCGCGCGTGAAGGGTACATCCGCTGCGTCATGAACGGTGATGGGGACGGCCCAGCGCAGTTCCCGCTGTCCACCTTCATCAAAATGCTTCGGACCGATGCTGTGCGGTTCTGGATGGCGCATCCCGAGGCTATGCACGCGACCGGCTACTTCGGCTTTGCCGATGGTGCAACTGGAAACGAAGGGTGGCGCGCCATCGGCCCCAACTCAGCCGCACCCTTCGAGCACGAAGGGGCCGGAGAACAGGTCTCCACCGCTGCGGTGCCAAAGCCACAAGGGACGCAGCAGCAGGCTGGCCCCCGGTGAAGCGGCCTGCCGACATGAAGCACTACTCGACAGAAGACTCTGTCGACGCCGTCATTATCGGCACCGGTGCCGGTGGGGCGCCTCTTCTATGGAAGCTCGCCGCAGCGGGCCGCAGCGTTGTCGCGCTGGAAGCCGGCCCGTGGTTCGAGGATCCCGCCAACGAGTTCCCAACCGACGAACTGACCGCGCCGATCTACTGGAAAGATGAGCGGCTGAGCGGCGGCGCGGACCCCACCAGCTTTGGGGCCAACAACAGCGGCAAGGGCGTTGGCGGCAGCATGATTCATTGGGGCGCCTATGCACCGCGGCCGGACGGGCGCGACCTGAAGCTTCAGAGCAACGACGGAGTCGCCGTCGACTGGCCGCTTACTCTCGCGGACCTGGCGCCCTACTACGAATGGCTCGAAGCTTTCCTCGGTGTCTCCGGCCCGGCAAAGTACCCGTGGGATCCTGACCGCAAGTACCCATTGCCGCCGCTGCCACTGAACAGTTCAGCAATTTACATGAGGATAGGTTGCGAAGGTCTCGGGATTCGCGTCGCACACGCGCCCATCGCTGCGGCGTCGCAGGCTTATACGCGGCCCGAGTATGGCACGCGCAATGCCTGCGTGAACCGCGGCTATTGCCACCAGGGCTGCCGCAACGGCGCAAAGGCGACCATGGACGTGACGTTCCTGCCTGCTGCGCTGGATGCCCGTGCGGAGATCCGCGCGGAGAGCTACGTGCATGGCGTTGAACGCGATTTGTCGGGCGCCATCACTGCCGTGCTCTACAACGATGCAGATGGCCGCGAGCAGCGCCAGCGCTGCAAGTCTGTTTTTCTCTGCGCCGGTGGAGTGGAGTCACCACGTCAGCTGCTGCACTGGGACATTGGCAACTCGTCGGATCAGGTCGGCCGCAACTTCATGGCGCACATCGCGACCCAGGTATGGGCGACCATGCGCGCCGACACGCGACCCTACAAGGGCTTTCCTGCTTCGCTGATCACAGAGGATTTCATGCGTGCCAAGGACGCCAGCTACGCCGGCGGCTACTTGCTGCAGAGCTATGGCATCCTGCCTGTCGCGTGGGCCGAGCAGGTAGCGGCGGGCCGCAACTTAGTTGGCCAGGCGCTGACCGACTACCTGTTGCAGTACAACAACGTGGCCGGCATTGGCATGAACGGCGACACGCTGCCCAACCCTGACAATCGCCTGACCCTGAGCGATGAGAAGGACCAGCACGGCCTCCCGAAGCCGCTGATTACGTTCTCACTCGGCGAGAACGAGAAGAAGATGAGCGACCACGCTGAGAACAACATGCGGCGCATCCTGATGGCGGCCGGTGGCAAGGACCTGTGGTCGTCCAAGCGCACCGCGCACACTGTCGGTACCTGCCGCATGGGCGCGTCGGCCGCAGATTCCGTTGTGGACCCGTATGGGAAGAGCTGGGACGTTCCCAACCTCTGGATCGCCGACAACTCGGTCTTTCCGACCTCGCTTGCCGCAAATCCGGCGCTCACCATCATGGCGTTGTCGCTGCGTACCGCCGACCGGTATCTTTCACAGCCCTAAGCCGACAACAGCTGTCGGGTTCCCATCTGCAGGAGATCGCCCGGAGTCTGCGGCTACTTGACACGCCTGCTAGTATTGGAACAGTGGACTGAGTGCCACTCTGCGTTGCCGGGAACCTCCCTCGAGTGGATTGGGGTTGGCCAGAGACCGCGACGCACGTACCACCGCTCTATGCCATCCTCGCGGAATGAGGAAGCGTTGGTTGCTCTGGCTTGACCGGTCTCGCTTTCTGTTGGAGTGAGACCTCGCCGTGCAGCAGCCCATCCCGCAGAGCATCCGCGGGCAAGCTGAACCAAGATTTTGGAAATCCATGGAGCCGCCCCGGGCCAAACGGGTCTTACGGCACCGCTGCATCCTTGTACTGATTGGCTGAAAGCGCCGCCGCAACGCCGCGAGCGCTCCGCATACCGAAAGAAAGCGATTCTTGACCTCTACACTTTCCGCAACGATCGACAACACCCTCGATACCACCTTTGAAGAGCGCATTAAAAACGTTGCGCTGCCCAAGCCAGCGAACATCCCATCCAACGGCTTGACCTTCGATTCCTTCGATATTTCTGACAAGCTGAAGCAGCGCCTGAAGCATGCTGGTTTTGTCACACCGACACCCGTGCAGGCCAAGGCGATCCAGCCTGCGCTTGAGGGATATGACGTGCTTGCCACAGCGGCCACCGGCACGGGCAAGACCCTCAGCTTTCTGGTTCCCATGATCGACATCATGGATTCCACGCCGCTGGTCTCCGCACCCACGCAGAATCAGAAGGGGAAGCGCCGTTCCGGTTCGCCCGTCCGCGCGTTGATCCTGCTGCCCACGCGCGAACTCGCCATGCAGGTGCTGGACCAGTACAGCAAGATCGTGTCGAGCGCCAAGAGCGACTCGGTACTGGTCTGTGGTGGCCTGTCGGAGCACTCGCAGCTGGAGCAGCTTCGCCGCGGACCGCGCCTGGTGGTCGCAACCCCGGGCAGGCTTGAGGATTACCTGAAGCGCGGGGAGATCGACCTGCGCGACGTAGAAATGCTCGTGCTCGACGAGGTCGACCGCATGCTCGATATGGGTTTCCTGCCGTCGATCCGACGCATCGTCGCCGCTCTTCCGCGCGATCGCCAGACCATGTGCTACTCCGCCACGCTCGATGCCAACATCACTGAGATTGTGCGCGACTACGTGTACAAGCCCGTGCGCGTGGAGATCGGTACCACCTCCAAGCCGAACGAAAACGTCGAACTGCGCGCGTACACGGTCATGCAGGACCAGAAACTCTCGCTGCTCGACAAGATGTTGAGTGAGGAGGAAGGCACGTACCTTGTCTTCTCCCGCACCAAACATGGCGCCGACCGCATCGGGCGCAAGCTGGAAAAGCTGGGACACCAGGTTGCCACGATTCACGGCGACCGCTCGCAGTCGCAGCGCACGTCCGCTCTGAAGGCGTTCGCCACAGGCAAGAGCCGCATCCTGGTCGCGACGGATGTGGCCGCGCGAGGGATCGACATTTCGCATATCGCGCATGTCGTCAACTACGACCTGCCTGGCGGAAGCGACGACTTTGTTCATCGCATTGGCCGTACCGGGCGCGCGGAGAAGACCGGCATCGCGACTACCTTCGTTATGCCCCAGGAGAAGTCAGACGCGCGCAAAATGGAGCGCGATCTGAAGATCACGTTCGACTGGCGCGTGGTTCAGGGCGAGCTGGCCAAGGAAGAACGGAATGCTCCCGTGGACATCGCCAAGGTCGGCGACTTGACGCAGCTGGAATCGCGATCCTGGAAGACGAACGAGGCGGGTTCTGGCCATGAATCGGCGGGCAATGGACGGCGCCGCAACAGCGGGAATGGCGGCCGCAGCGGGCGCGGCCGTCGCCGGAGCTAACCGGCAGAACGCGTACAACGAAGGGCACGGCTATGGCCGTGCCCTTCTGCTTTCGTCCAGGTCAGCGCGGCTGGAACGTTGTCACCGGCCCACTCACCCGAACACCGTTGTGCCACACCGCGGCGATGCGTTGCGTGTTGTCGATGTTTCCGCTCGGATCGCCGTCCAGCACCAGCAGGTCGGCGCGTTTGCCTGGCGCAATCACGCCGCGGTCGGTCAGCTGCATTTCGGCGGCCGCGTTCTTTGTCGCCAGGGTGATCGCTTCCAGTGGCGTCAGGCCGGCCTCAACGCTCAGGTGTAGTTCCCGATGCTCGGCAAAACCTGGGATGCGCTCGGTGTTGGCGCCCGAGTCAGTGCCGAAGCCGACGTGCACGCCAGCCGCGACCAGCCGCTTCAGGTTGGCTTCATTCTGTGCCAGGGCGGCCTTGGATTGCTGAACCGTTTTGGTGTCGCCCACCACTTTCTGCTGCCACGCCGCATCGGCAAAGTGTGCGGCCAGCCCCGGCGAGACCGCGTGCTGAAAAAACGGCGTGTCCATAATCGCGGGGCGCATCGCCCAAAGATAGGTCGCCTCGTCCAGGCTGAGCGTGGCAATGTACCAGGTGCCGCGCTGTTTCAGAAGCGCGATCAACTCGTCGTCCACGGGCAGATCGCGAACACCGTGCGCAAGGATGTCGACGCCATCGCGCACCAGCTGCTTCGCGTCTGCCAGATAGAAGACATGGGCGGCCACGCGCACCTGGTGCTTGTGTGCCTCATCGATGACCGCGGCATAAATCTCCGGGCTCATTTTTACTGGAATCGAGCCGTGAAAATCGTCCACCCACACTTTGACCAGGTCGGTGTGCCGCGCCGCCATTTCGCGCACGGCCGCCCGCGCCTCCTCGGGCGTTGCCGGACGGTACGGCCCCGGCTCTGACGGCGTTGGCGGCGCTCCGTTCGGCACACCGATGCCCCGGTCCGCGCCGAAGAAGTCTGCGCCGGGCAGCGTGCCCGCATGTGCCTGCTCGCGCATCGGGTAGAACACGGCCGGGTCGTTCAGCCCGAGGGAGACGACGGTGTCAACACCGTAAGCCTGCCACTGCGCGAGCTGATCCAATAGATTCTCACGCGTGTAGAGCCCGGCACCGCCATGGCCGTTCTGCACCTGACCCAGGTGGGAATGGTCGGAGATCAGCGCGGGCATCACCGTTTTGCCGGTAAGGTCGACAATTTTTGCGCCAGCCGGCACCTTTGCCGGATGGGCTTCGGGATCGTTCACACCGGACACCGTGAGCACGGTGCGGCCCTGCAGAACGACGGTCGCGTCCGTGACCGGCGTGCCGCCGTTACCGTCGATCAGCCGTACGTGCTGCAGAACGGTCGTACCCTGTGCAGCAGCGGCGGACGTGGCAAGCACGAAGAAAAGCAGGGAAGCAAGTCGCATTCGTGTTTGGATGCATCGCCAGCTATACGCCGATCGCGAGCGATGCACGTTTCTGTGCGCGTGCGGCGCGAAGTTTGCAGTTCGCTCGCTCCGGTCAGGCCGCGCGTGTCTCCCTGAACAACGCTGCCTGCAAATTCTCGATAACCTGCATCTCCGGGCCGAAGCCCAGCATCGCGACGAACGGGTTCCAGAGCGCCACAGGAAGCGCGCCGCCGCTGGCCTGGTCGTGCCCGCCGCCGAAGGTGCCGTCTGCGCCTGCGGGCGTGTGGTTGCGGAGAAACTGGACCAGGTTCACGCCTTTTGGCGCTCGCCCCGCAAAATGCACGAACCCCGGGCGGAAGCCAACGTTGACACCGAAGATGACGGCTTTTGGAAAGCGCGGCCGCCAGATTTGCGCGACAAGCGGATGCACCTGGCAGGGCGTGTCGTGCCGCACCAGGATGATGTGGGCTCCGGGCACGTCCGCCCATGTGGTGGAGAACTTTGGTGGCGCCTTGCGCGCGATCGCGAGCGCTTCGCCCACCTCGGCCTTCGCCACTTTCAACGAGGCTAATGCCGGATCGTCGCTCCTTAGGATTTGTTTCGGCGAGGCGGCACGCAAGAGCAGCGCCAACGCCTCGGTCGCGTCCCCTGCCGCTGTGCGGCGTGGCGCGTTCAGTAGCCCGGTCAGATCTTTGAGCGCGGTCGCACCGAAGCGGCTCTTGCTCTCAGCTAGCGCATCGAACGGCGCCTTGTCGCCCAGGTCCGAGAGAAGCGAGACGCCTGCCATCCATTGCAGCTCGTCGGCCAGCGCGGGCGCGATTGCCTGCGCGCACCACAGCGCCAGCAGACCGCTGGTTGCGGTGGGCTCGGTGCCGTAGCTGGTCAGCAGCACCGCTCCGGGCGGCGTGCCAAAGGGAGCGTGATGGTCGATCAGCAGCGTTGGTACACCCGGCAGCAGCTCATCGGGCCGCGTGCCAAGGTCCACAACCAGCAGCGCCGCTGGGTTGCGCGCACGCAGCCGCGCATGCACTTCGGGCATCCATGCGTTTTCAAATTTCTTGCGCGTCTCCGCTGTTACCCGCGTGTAGCCAGCCGCATGCAGCGCGCGCAGCAGAAGCGCTCCAGCGGGCAGGCCGTCGGCGTCGGCATCGGTCAGGATGTGGAAGTCGGTCGCGGTGCCCTTTGGCAGTCCTTGCAGAAAAGCCGTGAAGATGGCGCCTGCTTCGTTGCGGTCCATGTTTTGTGGGATGCCGATCGTGCTGCGTGCATCCTATGAACGTTACGGATTTCAGCAGCACGAAATGTAAGGGAGCAGAACGATGGCAGCACCGGGTACGGCACCGCAGCGGCATGAGGCATGGATCGCGCTTGAGAAGCACTACGGAGAGATCGGCAAGCTCGAACTGAAGCAGATGTTCGCGGACGATCCCTCGCGTGGCACCCGTTACAACGCAAGCGCCGAGGGTCTTCTGCTGGACTACTCGAAGAACCGCATCTCCGACGAGACGCTGAAGCTGCTTTTCGCGCTGGCCGAGGCCGCGGGGCTGAAGCAATCGATCGAGGCCATGTTCACCGGCCAGAAGATCAACATCACCGAGAACCGCGCCGTGTTGCACGTTGCGCTGCGTGCGCCGAAGGACGAGCAGATCTTCGTGGATGGCGAAGACGTGGTGCCTGGCGTGCATAAGGTGCTCGACAAGATGAGCGCCTTTAGCGACAAGGTGCGCTCGGGTGAGTGGAAGGGCGCGACGGGCAAGCGCATCCGGAACGTGATCAACATCGGCATCGGCGGCTCGGACCTTGGCCCGGTGATGGCATACGAGGCGTTACGGCACTACTCACAGCGCGACCTTACCTTCCGCTTCGTTTCAAATGTGGACGGCACCGACTTTGTCGAGGCCGTGCAGGATCTGAACGCGGACGAGACGCTCTTCCTCGTTGCGTCGAAGACCTTCACAACGCTTGAGACCATGACCAACGCCCACTCCGCACGCGACTGGTTTCTCGCGAACGGCGGCACGGAAGAGGGCATCGCAAAGCACTTCGTTGCCATGAGTACCAACGCCAAAGAGGTCGCGAAGTTCGGGATCGATACGGAAAACATGTTCGAGTTCTCCGACTGGGTGGGAGGCCGCTACAGCATGGATTCCGCGATCGGCTTGTCGACCATGCTTGCGATCGGTCCCGACCATTTCCGCGAGATGCTCGCCGGCTTTCACGCCATGGACGTGCACTTCCGCACGGCTCCGCTGGAGGGGAATCTGCCCGTCATCATGGCGCTGCTGACAGTCTGGTACACCGACCATTTCGATGCCCAGACCGTCGCGATCCTGCCGTA
Source organism: uncultured Terriglobus sp. (assembly GCA_964249935.1). GTDB lineage: Bacteria > Acidobacteriota > Terriglobia > Terriglobales > Acidobacteriaceae > Terriglobus. Next base: position 9,481 of record CAXUEG010000026.1, on the reverse strand, counting down.
TGAGCAGTATCTGAAGCGCTTTCCGGCGTACCTGCAGCAGCTCACCATGGAGTCGAACGGCAAGCACGTGACGCTCGAGGGCAAGCATGTGGACACAGAGACCGGGCCGATCTACTGGGGCGAGCCCGGCACCAACGGCCAGCACTCGTTCTACCAGCTGATCCATCAGGGGACGCGGCTGATCCCGTGCGACTTCATCGGCTTTTTCAAGTCGCTGAATCCGCTGGGCCGTCACCATGACATGCTGCTCGCCAATGTGTTTGCACAGGCCGAGGCGCTGGCGTTTGGCAAAACCGCGGACGAGGTGCGCGCAGAGGGCACCAAGGAAGATCTGATTCCGCATCGCGTGTTCGAGGGCAATCGCCCGTCCAACACGATTCTGGCCGACGAACTCACGCCCGCCGTGCTGGGCAAGCTGGTCGCTCTGTATGAGCACAACGTCTTCACGCAAGGCGTGGTCTGGAACATCAACAGCTTCGACCAGTGGGGCGTGGAACTCGGCAAGGTGCTCGCGACGCGCATTCTTGGCGAGCTTGAAAACACAAACACGCCGGAGTTGAAGCACGACAGCTCGACCAATCACCTGATCGAGCTTTATCGCCAGAAGAAATCGGCGTCGGAGTAGAAAGCATGCCCATTGTTCCGGCTCTTGTCACCACCGCGCTTGATCTGCCCGGGTTCCGCATTGTGCGGAACCTGGGTATTGTTCGCGGCATCGTGGTGCGCTCGCGCTCGGTCTTCGGCTCGATCGGCGCCAGCTTTCAAACGTTGGTCGGTGGCGATATCACGATCTACACCGAGCTTTGCGAGAAGACCCGCGCCGATGCGTTTGCCCGCATGAGCGAGCATGCCGCGCAGATTGGGGCGAATGCCGTGATCAGCTTCCGCTACGATGCGAATGAAATCATGCAGGGCGTCACAGAAGTGCTCGCATACGGCACGGCCGTCGTGGTAGAAAGCCTGTAGTTCCCCGGGGAGATACCATGGCGCGTGTCACAGGAATCGGCGGTGTATTTCTACGGGCAAAAGATCCCAAGTCGCTCGCAGCCTGGTATGCCCAGCACCTCGGCGTCCAGCTCAGTCCCTGGGGTGGCGCGCAGTTTGAATGGAAGGATGAGGTGCCCGCCGGGACCGGCGTGACCGCATGGAACACCTTTGCCGAAAACACCGACTACTTCGGGCCCGGACGCCAGGCAGTCATGATCAACTACCGGGTCGACGACATCGACGGTGTCGTCGCCTCGCTCAAGAGCGCCGGCGCAACGGTGGATGACAAGCGCATGGACGAGTCCTATGGCCGCTTCGCATGGGCGACCGATCCGGAGGGAAATCGCTTCGAGCTCTGGGAGCCTGTGGCGAACTCTACGGATGCCGAGACAGAAGCGGAAACGGACCCCAGTCCTTCGTAAATGGCCTGGACGATCACCGGCGCCCCCGCCGTGCGCGAGCGTGTTGACGTGGACCGGTGGGAGCGCCGCCCTGCTCAATGGGTCGCATGTTGCCGATTTCGTGCAGAGGTTTGAGGCAGCTCTGGCCGAGCCCGAGGCGATTCACTGATCCAGGCAGTTTCGCGATCCTCACAGCTTACGGCCGTCGTCTCGTAGGATACGGAGATGATTGCTCCGACGTCTGCCTGCGTTGACCCAGCCACGCCTTTGCCGGGCGTGCTTGAAGTCATCACCGGCCCCATGTTTTCCGGCAAGAGCGAGGAATTGATCCGCAGGTTGAAACGGGCCCGGATCGCCCGCCAGCGGGTAGCGTGCTACAAGCCCGACATCGACCTGAGATACCACCGAACGGCGATCGCCTCGCATTCCGAGCAGACCCTGGAGGCTGTTGTGGTCACGCCCGACAGCAGCCGTTTGCGTGAAGCGCTCTTCGCTGAAGATCAGGTCTATGCGGTCGACGTGGTTGGCCTGGATGAGGCGCAATTCTTCGACGACGGCATTCAGCCGCTGGCGCTGGAATTGGTCGCCTTGGGCAAACGCGTCGTTCTCGCCGGCCTTGACACCACGTTTTCCAACGAGCCATTCGGACCCGTGCCCGCGCTGATGGCGCTGGCAGACAAGGTCACGAAGCTGAATGCTGTGTGCATGGTATGTGGCGCGCCGGCGATACACACGCAACGGCTAGGCACAAGCACCGAGCTGGTGGTGGTCGGCGCGGCGGGCCTATACGAGGCACGCTGCCGGGCGCACTTCCAGCCCTATGTGGATGAGCCGGCTGCCGAGCAGATGGAGCTTCCGGAGGCGGTGCTGGCGAACGGCTGTGTTTAGAACGGAAGACCTGTTCCGAGGCGGGAAGGGTTAGAAACCGGCGGCGAGCAACGACTGTTCCGTGATGTGCGAATCGGCCTGCCGTTGCAGGCGTGCGCGCTGCTCGGCATATTTCGCGAGTACGTCGGCTTCCAGATTCAACTCGTCGCCGGGTTTGAGCGTGTGCAGGTTCGTTGCCGCGTAGGTGTGCGGAATGATCGCGATCGTCACCTTTGCTTCGCCATTCGGCTGGTAGTCGACCGCAGCGACGGTGAGCGAGATGCCCTCGACCGTGACCGAGCCTTTTTCTACCACGTAGCGCGCCACGGCCGGGTTCGCGGTGAGCTCCAGGATCCAGTCGCTTTCACCCTTTGCAGCCGCGGCTACGGCGGTCAACGCGCCCAGGCGGCCGACACCATCGACATGGCCTTGCACCACGTGGCCGCCGAGCGGCGTACCCGCCGGAGTGGGCAGTTCCAGATTGACGACGGTGCCCGGTTTGAGTCGCGAAAGCGAGGTGCGTGCGATTGTTTCTCTCGCCAGGTCTGCCTCAAAGCGCTCGGGCGTGATCGCCAGCGCGGTCAGACATACGCCGGAGACGGCAATTGAGTCGCCCTCGGCCAGACGCGCTGCAAGCGTCGGCGCGGCAACGCGGATGCGTGTTGCGCCTGAGCGCTCTTCAACCCACTCCACGCGGCCTAGCTCCGCGATCAATCCGGTGAACATGCTCCTATGGTAAGCCGCGCTGACCTATGCAGCCGACAGCGGCGTGAGCACGAAGTTCTCCGCCCATGGGTCGTGCAGCGTGCCGCGCACACACGCATCCATGCCGCGCGCGCCGCCGGAGGTCTCGTGCACAAAGTCGCAGCGGTCGATGTTCTGCAGTTGTTCGATCAGGGCGAACGGGTTGTTGCCGTCGTCTGCGAATGGAATCGAACCTGCGCCAAGCTCAATTTCGGCAAAGAACAGCACGACCTTGTCCACCAGGCCCGCATTCAGGAACGAGGCATTCAGACCGGGTCCCGCTTCCAGCAGAACGGACAAGATTTCCATCTCGCCAAGACGCTTCAGGACCGCGCGAAGATCGAGTTCGGGCTTGCGGCTCTGCGCACGCGCTGTGGACGCCGGTTGGCTGCTGCTCGCCCGCTCTTCGGGATTGAGTAGCGGCATGGGCTCAACGCGAACGCCGCGGGCTCGCAGAGCACGCTGCCGGTCAAAGGGCGCGGCTGGGCCGCAGATGATGAGCAGGTCGTCATTCGCGCTCTCGACCAGCCGAGAGCTGAGCGGCGTACGGCATTGTGTGTCCAGCACAACGCGCATGAGCCGGCGGCGGCGCTGCAGGTTGCTGCGGTCCGAGAGGATCGGGTCGTCGGCCAGGACGGTACCGACACCCGTTAGGATTGCGTCGCTGCTGTGGCGAAAGCGATGGACCTCTTCCCGCGCGGCGGTGCCCGTGAGCCAGAAGGGCGCATTGGCATCGCGCTGTACCGGAAGCGGCGCGAGTCGACCGTCTACGCTCAGCGCGGACTTCAGCGTGACCAGAGGCATGCCGGTGAGGATGTGTCGCGCATAGGCGTCATTCATCGCGCGCGCTTCGGTTTGAAGCAGGCCGTCCTCGGCCAAGATGCCCGCGTTCGCGATGCGTGCCATTCCCTGGCCGGCAACCAGCGGATTTGGGTCCAGGGTTGCCGCGACCACGCGCGCCACCCCGGCGTCGATCAGCGCGTTGGCACACGGGCCGGTGCGGCCAAAGTGTGAGCAGGGTTCGAGTGTCACATATGCTGTAGCGCCGCGCGCCTGCTCGCCGGCCTGCTTCAGCGCAACCACTTCCGCATGGTCGCGCTGATCATAACGGTGCGCGCCCTCGCCCACGATCAGGTTGTCGTGGGCGAGCACACAGCCGACCTGTGGGTTCGGCGACGTCAACCCCAGCGCACCCCTGGCAAGTTCCAGAGCGCGCTGCATGTGTGCGGTGTCGGTCGCGGAAAACGGCATCGTTGCCGGGTTGGATGCGGCAGCGATGCCAACCGGTTCCGCCGCTAGATGATGCGTCCGAGGATCGATTGCAGGGCGCCGCCCATCTCCGGTTGCGGACCGGTCTGCTGACCTTGCGCGTCCACGTGGCCGTTCGAAACGAAGTGGTGAATCACGAACGGCAGTGCCGCTGCGAGCGCGCCCTCCACCATGCCAGACGACATACCTGTACGCTGCGACAGACTCTCAATCATCCCCGTTCCACTCAGGCCTTGATGTATCTGGCTCGGGTCGGCCGGCGCGGTTTGCCCTTGCGACCACTGCTGCACCTGGCCGCCCATTCCATTGCCGTGCATCGCTTGCAGCAGGCCACCGACGCCACCAGGCCGGTTCTGCAGTTCTTCCAAAAGCCCGCCTGTTACCGCGGCGTTTGGGTTTCCCTGCTGACCACCCATCTGCCCGGTCATTTGTTCCACCACGTCCATCAAACCCATTGCGTACCTCCACGTACCGCTGTGTGAGAAGCCGGACGGCGAGACGCTGTTGTGTTCTGTCGGCAGATGGCGCTCTTCGGCAAGGGACGCCGGCGTGCTTGCATCCAGGTCGCCGCTGGGCGCGTCAGCCCGGAAGAGCGAGGGTCAGTGTGCCCCGAGGCCAAGGCTGGCGAAGATCACGCCCGCTGCGCCGATGGTCAGCGCTACCAGCCAATAAATGCGCTGCCGCGTAAGCAGGGTGATGGAGGCCAGAACAACGCCTATCTGCAGCAGCGCTTCGCCAGCATCGAAGCGGCTGGCCCGGTGCTCCGCCGCTTCTACCTGCTCCTCCAAACCGCGTGCCTTGTGCTCCGACTCGAGCAGGTCTGCGTCCCACTTCGCCGTGTGCTGCTTGTAATCCATGATGCGTGCCTGCGCAGCGGCATCGCTTGGCTTCAGCACGTTCAACAGGTCGATGGTCGTATTGATGCCCGATTGTCGAATCTTCTTGGCCTGGTACAGGCTCCACTCGTCCGACGCGCGCGCCTGGCTCAGCACTGCCGCTGTGTGCGCACGATGACTGAGCACCGTGACCAGGGCCACCAGTACCGCCAGCACACTGATCGAGAACGAGACGGCGTACATGTGCGACTCCGACGCCTTCTCCTGCTGCTCCACGAACTCCGAAATCTCATTGGCTTCCATGTGTCCTTCGTGTGCTCCGAACTAGCCCAGCAACGACGTCAGAAAATTGTCGCTGTTGAAGGGCAGAATATCTTCCATCTTCTCGCCCACACCCACAAAGACGACGGGCAGCTTTAACTCGCGCGCGATTGCCAGCACCACGCCGCCTTTCGCGGTACCGTCCAGCTTCGTCAGCACGATGCCGGAGACGCGCGCCGATTCCAGAAAAAGCCTTGCCTGCTGCAGACCGTTCTGACCCGTGGTCGCGTCCATCACGAGAAAGGTCTGGTGCGGTGCGCCGGGCACCAGCTTCTCCGCGGTACGCCGCATCTTGTCCAGCTCGGCCATGAGTCCGGCCTTGTTGTGCAGGCGGCCGGCCGTATCGACGATGACGATGTCCACACCACGTGCCTTGCCTGCGGTGAGTGCGTCGTACAGCGCGGCACTGGGATCGCCACCCTGGCGTGTCTTGATGACGTCGACATTCGACCGCTGCGCCCAGATCTCAAGCTGCTCGATGGCGGCGGCGCGAAACGTGTCCGCGGCGCACAGCAGCGCGCGGCGCCCGTGCGTGCCGTAAAGTGCCGCCAGCTTGCCGCTGGTAGTGGTCTTTCCCGTGCCATTCACGCCGACCATCATGATGACCTCGGGCGCGTTCACCGGGTGGTTCGTAGGCTGCTGGACCGAATCGAGGATGCGTTGCAGCTCCTCGCGTAACATGCCCTTGAGCTCCGCGCCCGTGGCCCGCTCGCGCAGGGCGCGGGTGCGCAGGTTGCCGATGACCTCGTCTGTGGTGGTCACGCCCAGATCCGCGGTCAGCAGCACCGCTTCCAGTTCGTCCAGCGTGTCTTCGTCGACGGCGCGCCCAAGCGACAGCACGGACTCGAGCGACGATGACAGTGATTCGCGGGTGCGCGATGCGGCCGTGCGCATGCGATCGAGAAAGCTGGCGTCCTCTTCTTCCGCGGAGGCATAGCCGCCAAAGAAGAAGTTGGTGGTCATGGGCCGCAAGCCGAACTCGTTGGCCGGCATTGAGGCAGCGGACGCAACCGGCTTCGGCGGCGGCGTAACGGCAACGTGAACAGCAGGCTGCTCCGGCGCGCGCGCGTCGTCGTGCACGGGTAGGGCGTGCTGTGGCGCGTCAAAGGTCTGCGGCTCAGCGGCGGACCCCGCGATGGCGAAGGCATCAACGCCGGGTGTCTCGACACCTTCCACTTCGGCGAGTTCGGTCAGGGTTTGGGGCCCGGCGAAGGTGTCCACAGGTGTGGCGCCGAGCGGCACCGGCGCGGGCACTTTGCCGAGCGCAGCGGTCCCTTCCGCACGCGGTTGTCCTTCGCGTTGCGGCAGCGTTGCAGGCGGCTCGCCGGTGACCGCCTGCTTTACACGTTGAAAGAAACTTGGTTTCTTCGGGCGCTCTTCGTCGCGGCCAAACAGGGAACGCGGCATCGCCCTTAGTGTAACGGCGCGCTAAGACCGGCGCCCGCAAAGCGGTTCACTCCCCGCGTCCCGGCCGGGTCATTAAAGCTCGGATCGCATCGTGTGGGCTGCGGCCTTCGTAAAGGATCGCGAACATCTGCTCGGTGATGGGCATCTCCACGCCGTACTGTGCGGCAAGGCCGCGCGCGGCGCCGGTGCAGCGTACGCCTTCGGCTACCTTGCCGTTCAGCGATGCAATGATTTCGTCGAGCTTGCGTCCGCGCCCCAGCTCCACGCCGACGGTGCGATTGCGCGAGAGCGAGCCGGTGCAGGTGAGCACCAGGTCACCATAACCAGCAAGGCCGGCCATCGTCTCAGGCCTGGCGCCACAGGCCACCGCGAGACGCGTAATCTCCGCCATGCCGCGCGTGATGAGAGCGGCGGCGGCGTTGGAGCCGAGCTCCAGACCGGCGACTACACCTGCGGCAAGTGCAATCACGTTTTTCAGAGCGCCGCCCAACTCCACGCCGATCACGTCGTCGTTGGTGTACACGCGGAACGATTCGGAACGGAAGTCGGCCTGCAAGGCACGCGCGACCGCAGCATCAGCGCACGCCAGCGTCGCGGTAGTTGGCAGCGCGGCGGCGACTTCCTTGGCGAAACTTGGGCCGCCCAGCACGGCGAAGCGCACCGGTGACGCCGCGGCGACCACCTCGCTCATGCGGCGATGGGTGCTGTCCTCAATGCCCTTCGATGCCGACACGTATACGTGCTGCTTGCCCAGTTTGGGCGCAAGCTTGCCGATCGTCTCCGGCAGGTTCACCGAAGGTGTAACGCTCAGCAGCACCTCCGCGCGGCCCGGCAATGAGAGCAGATCGTTCGTGATCGTCAACTCACTTTGCAGCGCAAAGCCTGGGAGGTAACGCGCATTCTCGCGCGTGCGCGCCATCTCGGCGGCGTGATCGGACGAGTGCGCCCACAACGTGCCCTGGTGCCGGCCGTGCCGGGTCAATGACAATGCGAGTGCCGTGCCCCATGCTCCGGCTCCAATCACAGCAATGCGGCTCACGTGTCTCCTTTCGTGCAGCCATGGCGAGGACGAGTCATCTTGACCGGAGCAGGACAGTTCCACCGTCCTGCGGAGTGGAGGGAGCCACATTCGTCCGCTGGCGATGCAGTCTACGGCAGTGTAGCCGCGCTCTTCCGTCCGAACTTCGGCTCGGTGCGCGCGCGTAGCCGCTGGATATTCCCGCTATGTTTCCAGATCACCAACGACGCGATTGCAATGTAAACCAGGTCCACCACCAACCGGTGCCGCCCGTCGAAGCAGACGGCCAGGATTGCGAGTACCGCGGCGCCGACGATCGAGCCCAGCGAAACGTACTTGGTGCCCAGCACCACGGCGATAAAGACAGCGACGGCAATCAATGTGGCCAACGGCACGAGCGCAAAGAACACACCGAGTGCCGTCGCCACACCCTTGCCGCCGCGGAATCTGAGCCAAAGCGGAAACATGTGCCCCAGCACGGCAACGAGGCCGGCGAGCGCCGCGATGTCATACCCGAGGGGGAATGCACCGTAATGCAAGGCGAGCCTCTGCGCGATGTACACGGCAAGCCAGCCCTTCAGGGCGTCAAGCACCAGCGTCGCGACGCCCAGACCTGTGGAGCCAGAGCGCGCCACGTTCGTCGCGCCGATGTTGCCGGAGCCGGTCGCGCGGATATCTTCGCCGCGGACCGTGCGCACCAGGATGTAGCCGAACGGGATGGACCCGAGCAGGTACGCGATCCCGAGACTTAGAACGATAAAGAGGGTGTCGTTCATAACGGCTCTGAGTCTAGCAGTGGCGCCGTTACAGCAGGTGCTTGCGCAGTTCGATCAGCGCGTGCTGCGAAGCGAACCAGCGGATGCGCTCGCGGTCGCCGAGCAGGTTCAGCCGCAGCACGCCCGTCTCCGCGCCATCCGCGATGCCGAGATAGACCAGGCCCACGGGCTTCGCATCGGTTCCTCCATCGGGGCCCGCAACGCCGGTGATTCCGACGCCGATGTCTGCACTGCAACGCGCGCGAATACCTTCAGCGAGCGCCCGCGCCACTGGTTCGCTCACGGCGCCGTGCTGCTCGATCGTCGCTGCCGGAACGTCCGCGAAGGCCGACTTGAGTTGGTTGGAATACACGACCGCTCCGCCCAAGAATGAGCGTGAGGAGCCCGGCACCGCCGTGACGCGCTGCGCCAGCAGACCGCCGGTGCAGCTTTCCGCGACGGCCAGTGTGAGACCGCGCTCGCCTAAGAGTTGCAGCACCACCTCTTCCGGCGTTTTGTTGTCCGTGCTGAAGACGGCTTCGCCCATCTCCGCCGCGCAGCGCGCCTGCACCTCGGCAGCACGCGCCTCGGCTTCGGCCGTCGTCTGCTTGGTTGCCAGAAAATGCAGCTGGATCTCGCCCTGGGTGCTCAGGATCGTCGTCTGCACGTCAGGGTACTGCTGGTAAATAGGCAAGGTGCGCGCGTCGACTTCACTCTCCGGAACCACGGCCATACGCAGGCTTGCCGTGGCGATGTGCGCCTCGGGAACCACGGCACGCAAGCGGCGTTCGACCTGATCGGTGTACAGGGCGGTCAGCTCTTTGGGCGGCCCGGGCAGAAGGACGAGGATGCGGCGCTTGCCTTCGACCTCCGTAT
>CAXUEG010000025.1:14553-20623 GCA_964249935.1 uncultured Terriglobus sp. | reverse complement strand
CGGATGCCCATCCACAATGCTCGCCGCCGTATAGAACCCCGGATAACTGATGCCTGTAATGCCGACCCGGCCGTTGTTGTTCGGGATGTGCTTCAAGAGCCACTCGACCGTGTCGTACATGTCGCTGGAAGGGTCCACGTCCTTGGGCGACTTCTTCTCGTCGATGTGCGGCGCCATCTCTGCAAAGGTGCCCTCCGACTGGTAGCGCCCGCGAACGTCCTCGCATACAAAGATGTAGCCCGCAGCGGCCAGCTCATCGGAGTACGTCGCCGCGCGCGGATACTGGTCCTCGCCATACGGCCCGCAGGAGTAAGGTGTTCGCTGCATCAGGAACGGGTATGGCCCATGATCCTTGAAGGCGCCCGGCTGCGGCTCCAGCACACTCACAAAGAGCTTCGCGCCATCGCGCATGGGGATGCGGTATTCGTATTTGTTGTAGTGCGCGCGGACCCAGGCCTCGCTGCTCACGGCAACGGGCGCCTCATGCTCCTGTGCCGCGGCCTTGGCGGCCAGCGGCGCCGCACTCAGGCATACAGCCGCGAATGAAACAGCAATCGAGCTACGGAATAACGCAGGCAGGCGAAGGTGCACGGGTAGAAGACCTCTTGCAAATGGGCGGTGCAAGAAGTGTAGCGCCTGTCCCGCGCCACCCCGATCGGTCTTTCAGCTGGCAGCCGCGGAACTATGCCGCGAACGACGCTATGCGGTCTGCACCAGCGTCAGCGTTCCCGTGGTGCATACACGGTTGCGGCCCGACTGCTTCGCCAGGTAGAGCGCCGCGTCTGCGGCATCGATCAAGGTACGCGCATCGTCCTTTGCGGTCGGCGTAATCGCGGCCACACCGCACGAGACCGTGGACCACTTCACGTCCGGCGGCAGTGGAGCTTCCCCTCGCGATACAGCGGGCGAACCCGCTACCTCCACCAGCACCCGAATGCGCTCGGCAACCTGCACGCCAGATTCCAGCGTCGATCCGGGCAGTAGTATCACGAACTCCTCGCCGCCGTAGCGCGCCACAAAGTCCATCTCCGCCCGCATCCCTTGCTCCAGCAGGTTGGCAATGCGCTGCAGCACGCGGTCTCCGTACAGGTGGCCGAAGCTGTCATTCAGCTGCTTGAAATGGTCCACATCGACCATCACCGCCGCGATCGATTCACTTCCTTGGATCGCCTGCTCCCAAAGTTCAGGCAGCCGCTTTTCGTAAGCCGCCCGGTTTGGAATACCCGTCAAATGATCATGCAACGACTGATTCAGCAGCTCGCGGTTGGCCTCGGCAAGCATCTGGCGCTGGATGCGGCCGCGCATCTGCAGCAGCCATGAGAAACGCGTTTCGCGCGAAAGCGCATAGTTGGCAAGCAGCGACAACGCGCCGAACCAGAAGACCTCGCCAACCGCACTCAAGCGCTGGCTCAGCGGAAACAAACCATTGGGCAGGACCCACAGGACATACATCGTCCAGCAGCACGACGTGCCCAGGATCGCGACCAGAAAGTCGGGGCGGAGCAGCGTGTTCATGGCAAGCAGCAGGACAAGCATGCTGGGTTCCGCCGCAGCGAACGCCCCAGGACCCGTTCCGTGGTGCAACAACAGGATGGCCGCACAGCACAGTGTGCAGAGCAAAGCAGCTGCCACCTCCTGCGTGAACGCGCTGACCTGCCGGCGGCGTAGCAGAAGAAAGCTTGCCAGCACCACCGGCGTAACCACCCCGAGGCGAATCACAAGGGCGCGCACCATGTATCCCGGCACGGACAGGTAGTCACCGACCAGGAACATGTCAAAGACAATCAATGACAGCAGGCCCATGCGGGTCATCTGCCGCTGCCGCGAGGCTGAGCGTTCTTCATTGAACGTCAGCTCCAGCGCCGGCGTGAACTGCAACCGGAGGTTGCGCGGTCCGATCAGCCGATCGGATTCCTCCTCGACCTGGTGCAGGTCCAGCCAGTGCGGCGGCGGTTCCAAAATGCGATACGGCATATGCTCACGCTAACGATAGACGGCGGATGGCGCTTATCCCACGGCCGGTTACAAACTTGCAACTTTAGGGCAGCAACGCCGGTTCATGAAACAGGCCTGGATGCCACAGGTTCGCCGGATGTGCTCACGGCCCATACCGGTTCGATACAATCAGCATCGGCACAAAGTTGGCCGGACACGAAAGCGAAAGCGGAAAAGATTTGCTGCGTTTTGCAACAGCCGGGGAGAGTCATGGCGAGGCACTGGTGGCCTTGCTCAGCGGCATGCCCGCCGGCGTTCCGGTAGACGAGGACTTCCTCGCGCGCGAGCTCTGGCGCCGCCAGCAGGGCTACGGCCGCGGAGGCCGCATGCGCATTGAGGCGGACACCGCACACATCCTCAGCGGGGTACGCCACGCCGCCACCATCGGCGCACCGATCGCCATCACCGTCGCGAACCGCGACTGGAAGAACTGGGAAGAGATCCTGCCCGTCGGAGCAGGAGATCCGGCCAAACACAAGGCAGTCGCCTCGCCCAGGCCCGGTCACGCCGATCTTCCGGGCGCCCTCAAGTACAACTTCCGCGACGCCCGTTACGTGCTGGAGCGAGCCAGCGCGCGCGAAAGCACCGCGCGTGTCGCCGCAGGCGCCCTTGCCAAGCTCTTGCTCCGAGAACTCGGTGTGGAGGTGCTCTCCCACGTCGTCCGCGTCGGCGCCGTGGAACTCACCCGCGACTATGCATGGCATGAGATCGTCACCAGCGCCTCCCGCGAAGCCGTTCTGCTCAACTGCATCGATCCCGAAGTCGAGCAGGCAATGAAAGCCGAGGTCGACCGTGCCCTGCGCACCGGCGACACCGTCGGCGGTATCTTTGAAGTCGTCGCCCACGGCGTACCCGTCGGCATCGGCACGCACGCGAACTGGGACGAGCGCCTGGACGGCTTGCTCGCCCAGGCTGTCATGAGCCTGCAGGCGGTCAAGGCGGTCGAGCTCGGCCGCGGCGTCACCGCCGCCGAAAGCATGGGCTCCGCCGTGCACGACGCTATCCACTACAGTGACGACGCCAACGGCTCTGGCACCCGCTTCACCCGCGATCGCAACAACGCCGGCGGCATCGAAGGCGGCATCTCCAACGGCGAAGACGTCACCGTGCGCGGCTACCTGAAGCCCATCAGTACCCTTCGCCGCCCGCTGGCAAGCGTTAGCTTCGAAACCCGGGAGCCCGTCAAAGCCGCCTACGAGCGCAGCGATGTTTGCGTCGTGCCCGCCGCGGGCGTTGCGGCCGAAGCCATGGTCGCGCTTACCCTGAGCCGTCTCATGCTTGAAAAATTTGGTGGCGACAGCCTCCATGAGACACAACGCAACCTTCAGGGGTATCGCAACCAGCTCGCCAGCTACTAACGGCACCCTCGCCAACGCTCTGCCGGCTTCTTTGAAACCGGCAGAGCCGGCAATTCCGGAAGGGCACAGCGTTAGCTGTGCCGTACCGTTCCAACACCAAACCGGGTTTAGCCCCTGACGCCTACTTTCGCCTGTATCGCGGATAGCTTGACGCTTGCTTCGACCGTCATCGCAAGCTGCGGTAGCTTGACCGCGTCGTTACACTGGAATCTCGAAATGATTTACCCGATCGTGAAGTATCCCGACCCCGTCCTTCTGCAGAAGACGGCAACCATCACGACCTTCGACGCAGACTTGCGCAAACTCGTCGACGATATGTTTGAAAGCATGTACGCCGCCGAAGGCATCGGCCTGGCCGCACCCCAGATCGGCATCCTCAAGCGCATTACCGTGATCGACATCAGCTTCGGCAAGGAAGCCGATCAGAAACTTGTCCTTATCAACCCGGAAATCATCTCGCGGGCCGGTGGCAAAACGCACGAAGAAGAAGGCTGCCTGTCCCTACCCGACATCCGCGACAAGGTGTCGCGCGACGCCACCGTGATCGTGCGCGCGCAGGATATCCACGGCAAGTGGTTTGAGGTGAGCGGCGCCGAGCTCCTCGGCCGAGCCATGCAGCACGAGCTCGACCACCTGGACGGGGTCCTCTTCATCGACCGGCTCTCCCGCCTCAAGCGAGACTTGACCCTGCGCAAGATCCGCAAAGCCATCCGCAACGGCGAGTGGTAGGCAGATCGCGATGAATCTCGTGTTCTGTGGCACGCCACACTTCGCCGTGCCCACCCTGGACGCTTTGGCCGCCGCTGGCCACCACGTTGCGTTAGCGCTTTCGCAACCCGACCGTCCCGTGGGCCGCACCGCCGAGGTCAACCCCACCCCCGTCAAAGTCGCCGCACTCGCCCATGGCATTCCCGTCGAACAACCGGAAAAGATCAAAGTCAACGACGCTTTGCGCGCTCAGCTTCAGGCGATCCGGCCAGACGCGATCATCGTCGTCGCCTACGGTCGCATCCTGCCGCCCTGGATGCTCGATCTCCCTCGCTTCGGCTGCCTGAACGGCCACGCATCGCTGCTGCCTCGCTGGCGCGGAGCCGCGCCCATTCAGTGGGCCATCGCTGCCGGTGATGCAGAAACCGGCGTAACCACCATGCGGCTCGACGCTGGCCTCGACACCGGCCCCATGCTGCTGCGCCGCGCCGTTCCCATCACACCAGATGCGGCCGCCCCGGACCTGTTCCGGACACTGGCTCCCCTGGCCGCGCAACTGATGGTCGAAACACTCGCCGGTCTTCAAGCCGGAACCATCCAGCCCGACTCGCAGGACGACGCTCTCGCGACGCACGCCCGCCCGCTCACGCGCGATGACGCTGTGATTGATTGGGCGCAACCCGCCGCCGTCATCCACGCGCGCTTTCGCGGCTTCCAACCTTGGCCCGGTGCGTTCACCGTGATGCGCGGAAAAAAGCTCATTGTTCACGCGATGCGCACAACCTCTGCCCGCGCACTCTCAACCCCTCTGGCAGGTAACGTTGTCGAAACGAATGCCGAAATCGCGTGCCCCGGCATGCTGGTCGCCTGCGGAGACGGCAACATCCTTTCGCTCGATGAGATCCAGATGGAAGGTAGGAAACGCATGGCGGCGGCCGACTTCCTGCGCGGACATCAGGTCAGGGCAGGGGAGCAGCTTGGCTGACATCAAGTGCTCACTTCCGCAACAAACCGGTCCGCTTCGCTATTGTAGAGAGAATGCGCACCTTTACTCTGCCCGAAGCGCAAACCCTGTTGCCCGTGCTCAGCTCGTTGCTGGAGCGCGCTCAGGCTGCCGCAGGCACCGCCACCGCTCGGGAGCACACGTTGCAGTCGCTGCACCAGGCCGTCTTCCTCAACGGCGGTATGCACATCGACCTTTTGCATGTAGCACGCCTCAAAGCGGAGCAGGAACGCGCTGTCGCCGAAGCGCGCGACACGCTCCAGGAGATCGACGAAATCGGCGTCTCCGTGAAAGATCTGCAGCACGGGCTGCTCGAATTTCCCTTTCAGCTTGAGGACGAGGTCGTGCTGCTCTGCTGGCAGCAGGGGCAGAGCGCCATCACCACCTGGCGCACCTCCGAGCAGGAGCCCAGCGATCGCCAGCCGCTCGACGAACGTTTTCTCCGACCGGATCGACCGCACTAGGCCTCCATTCTTGATCCGGTGCTGTCATCCCGTTGAATCCGGCATTGTCACCCTGAGCGTAGCGAAGGACCTGCTTTTCTTTGTAGCGACGCCAACAGTGCGGAGCCGGCAAACGGGGACCAACCTCGCTGCTTTATCATTCGCTGTATGCCAAGCATGGGCGATTCCATCTTTATCTTTTTGCTGGCGCTCATGCTCCTAGGCCCCAAAAAGCTCCCGCAGCTGGCCCGCCAGCTCGGCAAACTCATGGCAGAGTTCCGCAAGGCCTCCAACGACTTCCGCATGCAAATGGAAGACGAGCTGCGCCTGGAGGAGCAAAAAGACCACCAGGCCAAGGTGAACGCGCTTGCGCCGCCGCCTTCCTCCACGCCAGACCCCAACATCCCAACCGAAGAACCGCCGCACCCGCACCTGCCCGCGCCCCTTCCGGAAACCGCGGTGGAACCCATCGCCGAATCCGGTCGCCTGCGAATGATGCCGCCCTCTACCGGCCTGCCCGCGGAAAGCTCCGTACGCGGCACGGGCTACACGCCCACCAACGG
>CAXUEG010000025.1:10947-14543 GCA_964249935.1 uncultured Terriglobus sp. | reverse complement strand
CCCGGAGCACAGCATCGGCGACGCAATCGACGACACCTCAATGGGCGCAGGCGCCACCAGCGAAGAGCCCGTGGCTGAACTCCAGCCCCCACCCGACCGCGGTCATCCGGTGATGGCCGGCGAGGGCGAGCGCGCCACCCACGTCTAACATGGCTATGGGACACCAGTCCGGCTGTACTCCCAGCCTCCAGATCGCCATCCTGAGCGAAGCGAACGACCTGCTGCTTGCACGCAGCGGGCAAGAACCCTGAAGGAAAGCCCTTCACCCAACGCAACAAACATTCAGCAGAAGCCGCCCATGCCCGACGTCATCGATAACGTAAAAACCGCCGTCTCCGACCGCGCCGAACTGCCCGGCATGTCGCTCATGGAGCACCTGGCCGAGCTCCGCTCACGGCTCATCCACTCCACCGTCGCCCTGCTCATCGGCTTCGCCGTTGCCTACTACTTTCATGAGCGGCTCTTCGACATCGTCCAGCGCCCCATGGACGTGGCGCACTACCAGCTCAATTTCACGCACCCGACCGACGGCCTGAACCTATACCTGAAGACCGCGCTCTACGGCGGCGGCATCCTCGCGGCGCCCTACATTCTTTACCAGGTGTGGCTCTTCATCTCACCCGGCCTCTACAGCAACGAGAAAAAATACGTCTGGCCCTTCATGTTCACCACCGTCTTCTTGTTTCTTGGTGGCGCATTCTTCGGCTACCACTGGGTGCTTCCCGGCGCGCTCAAGGTGCTCATCGGCGACTTCGGACACCGCTTCCGCCCCATCATCACCATCGACGACTACACCGGCTTCTTTTCCGCCATCATCTTTGGCCTGGGGATCAGTTTTGAGCTGCCGGTCGTTGTCTTCTTCCTCGCGCTCTTCGGCATCACGGACGCCAAGTTCCTCATCAAGAACGCCCGCTACGCCATCCTGGTCATCTTCATCATCGCCGCCATCATCTGCCCGTTGCCCGACCCGCTCAGCATGTGCTTCTTCGCCATGCCCATGCTCGTGCTCTACGCCCTTAGCATCGGCATCGCCTACATGGTCCACCCGGCGCGCAAGAAGAAGCTCGCGACCGCGTAGCGTCCGCATCCAATCTCCTGAATGCCAGAGGCCAACCTCAGCCACTGGATCGTCTTCCACGCCCTGCTGCTCGCGCTGCTTGCGGTGGAATACCTTCTGCTGCGCAAGCAATCCACGGCGCGTGCCTATGCCGCCACGGCGCTGTGGATTGGCGGAGGTGTGCTGTTTGGTGCCTATGTCTATGCCACCCTCGACCACGAGCTTTCGCAGGAGTTCTTCGCCGGTTTCGCCCTCGAAGAGTCCCTTTCGATCGATAACCTCTTCGTCTTCCTTCTGCTCTTTCAAAGTTTCCAGGTTCGGCCCGACAGGCAGCGCCGCGTGCTCTTCTCGGGCATCCTCGGCGCTGTCATCTTGCGCGCCGCCTTTATCGTCGCCGGTGTCGCGCTGCTCCAGCGCTTCGAGTGGATCACCTACATCTTCGCGGTGCTGCTGCTCCTCGCCGCGGTCCGACTCGTCGTGCCAAAGCATGGCAAACCCACCAAACCTCGCTGGCAGCAATGGCTTGAGAACAAGACCAGCTTCTCCGATTCGCAAAACGGCTTTTTCGTCCAGGAGAACGGGCACCGCGCACCGACGGTGCTCGCACTCGCGCTCGTCGCCATCGCCGTCACAGATTTCGTCTTCGCCCTCGACTCCATCCCAGCGGTGCTCTCCATCACGCGCCACACCTTTATCGCCTACACGTCCAACATCCTCGCCGTCATGGGTTTGCGTTCCCTCTTTTTCGTACTGGCTCACGCCCTGGCGAAGCTGAAATACCTGCATTACGGTTTGGCCGCCGTGCTCGCCTTCGCGGCGGTCAAGATGATCATTGCCCCTTGGTTTGAGTTCACCCCGCTGGCCTCGCTTTCCATCATCTTCGCCATGCTTCTGCTCACCATACTCGTCTCGCTCTCCATCCAGCACGAGCAGGACGAAGCCAAGGCACCTTGATCGCGTCCGTGCCTCCACTGGCCCACATCGCCGAGCTGTGGCGTTATCCCGTCAAGAGCATGCGTGGCGAGCAGGTCGACTCGTTAGAGGTTCTGCAGGATGGCATCGCACACGACCGCCGCTACGCCTTTGTGAGCAGCGGCGCCCCGGCCGGCAAGCCGCGCCTGACCGGCCGCGAACGCGCCGCCCTGCTCCGGTACTCGGCTTACGTAAGCGGTAACGGAACCAGCATTTGCACGCCGGACGGCCGCCGCTTCCACGTGCTCGATCCCGCCCTGCTCACGCATCTCGAGCAGCACCTGCCACAAGGACACCGGATCACGCTGGAGCACGAGCCGACCGCCGCGCCTTACACCGATGTGCGCCCCATCGCCATCGTCTCCACGCAAACGCTCGCCGCGCTTAGCCGCGCCTTCGGCCACGCAGTCGACCCGCGCCGCTTCCGCGCCAACCTTGTACTCACCTTCACCCCGGACGCGGACGCGGAACTCACCACCGGCAACCCGGATGCGTTCCCTGAAGACGCTCTCGCCGGCCGCACTCTCCAGCTTGGCGCTACGTGCCGTCTACACCTGCTCGAACGCATTCCGCGGTGCCGCGTCGTCACTCTCGACCCAAACACGACCGAGCCCGATCCCGCGCTCATGAAGCACCTGGATCGCCATCACAATGGTCGTCTCGGTATTTATGCCAAGGTCGTCACGCCGGGCCCGCTGAACGCCGGCGGCATGGTCTATTCGAGTGCAACAAACGTGTGATTGCATGCCCTGCTTGCGTCAAAGCTGTATGGCCCAGGCGGCTGTTCCACGTGGAACAATGCCGTCGTGGACAGCTCGCCCTGCCACCTTTGCCCGAGAACTTCCGTCCAACACCCTGATGCTCCGCGCACGCCTTCTGACGCTCGCCCTCGCCGCCGTGACCTTGCCGCTCTCCGTAACGGCACCGCTTGTCGCGCAGATCCATAAGGTGCAGAAATCCGAGCCCGTCACCCGTGCCGTGGCCGTCTATGAGTACTCCGGCGACCTCAAGAAGCCGACTGCCGCTCGGCTCATCCCTGTCTCGATCTTCATCGGCGGCCACTTTGAAAACGCCGGCTCTTATCTCGCGCGTCCCATCCCCTTCGCGCTCGACACCGGCAACATCTATCAGCTGCAGCATGCGGGTGAGCCGCTGGGCGATCTGGATCTCGCCTTCGCCAAAAATCTGCGCGGGTCGAGCGCCGAGATCACGGTGCCCTTTGACGAAGCCTGGTTCGGCTATGGGCGCTTCTCACCCGAGAAAGCCCCTACCAGCACAACCCTGAAATCGCCCGCGCGCCACACCCAGCACGCCTACCCCGTGCAGGATGACGGCAAGCCCCACTTCGGCAGCACACCCGCAGACTCGTCGCAGGGCAAGGCCCAGACGAGCAGCCGCAATCCCCGCGACACCACGGACGTAGACCCCGATGCCGACCGCACCCAGCGCGTCAGCCTGCCCGACGACGACAACCGCAACCCGAACTCGCCAAATCCCGACCGCCCGACCTTGCGCCGCCGCCCGGAGGACACCACCGGCGGTCCTAAAACGAAGCGGCCCAAGGAAA
>CAXUEG010000025.1:2345-10878 GCA_964249935.1 uncultured Terriglobus sp. | reverse complement strand
GCGCAAGACCGCCGGCGATTCCGAAGACGACATTCCGCCCGATCCATCCGAAGTGAGCAGCACGAAGAGCGTACACGGCTCAGCCGGCACCGTCAGCTCGTCGAGCACAACGTCGGCCAACGGGGTCATCGCCGACAACGGCCGTCCCGAACTGCGCCGGAACACCGCCGCGTCCAAAAATGCACCTGCGGTGACTCAGGCGTCTTCGATGCCCGATCTGCAAACCGTCGCCGCTCCGGGGCTGCCACCCGACCTCCAGTTCACCGTCGCCGTTTCCGACCCCAAAGACCGCGCCACGCACGCCTTCAACACGCCCTTCGCCAACGAAGCCGAGCGTTCCGCCGCCATGGGCGAGATGCGTACGCTCGCAATCGCCGTGCTACACAACCCGGCCCTCGCTACCGACGCAACAGCATTCGCCCCCGCAGGCTCGAAATCCGCGACGCCCGCAGCAGGCTCTGCCTCCGTCGCCAGCCGCACACATTCCACCGCCGCGCAGCACCGCACCACGGCGGTGCGCAAGCCTGCAACATCTGCCGCGTCCGCCACTGACACGCTTCAGAACGAACAAATTGCTGCCTACACGCTCAGCTTCGACGCGCCGCTGACCTATATCTACACGGCGCAGACGGCGCCCGCCGGCCCGGCGCCCGTTCGCTTTGTCACGGTCGTTGCGCAGCGCAACGCAGACGGCAAGCTCGACATCGGCATACGCTCCGTGACCGACACGGCGCACCTGGACCGCACGCCACGCTATCGCCTGGTCGACGCCGTCGACGCCGATGCCTCCAACCGTGCCGACCTGCTTTTCGAGCTGCGCGGCCAGGCCTCGCGCCAGTTCGCGCTTTACCGGTTCCTTGGCCCCAGGCCGGACCAGATCTTCGTCACGGACACGACCAAGTAGCGCCCTTGGCGTGCTGATCGGCTTGCTTACCAGGCATTGTCATCCTGAGCAAAGCCAAGCACCTGCTTCCAGCAAACATTGTCATCCTGAGCAAAGCGAAGGACCTGCTGTTTGCCCGAAGCGGCAACACCATGACTGCTCGCTTAGCACGGCATTGTCATCCTGAGCAAAGCGAAGGACCTGCTGTTTGCCCGGAGCGGCATGATCGCTCCAGGCAAAAGCAGATCCTTCGCCGCCTCGCGACTCAGATCACAAATGAGAAAGAACTCTATCGTCCGGCGTTCTTCTCCGTGCTGATCCGCCGGATCAATGTCACCTCGGCCTCGCGATACGGCTTGCCATCCGGGTAAAACACATCGTGGAACCAGATCGGCGGCTCGCGGTCGGTGTACGGATGTTTCCAGCTGTCCCACGGCAGATTCGTCTGCTCCTTGCCCTCGACAAAGCCCCAGTTGATCGCGCCCACGTTGTACTTCGCGGCAACCGGCAGGCTCTCGTCAAAGGTCGAACCGTTACCGCGCGCCATGTACTCCGTGCAAAGGATCGGCCTCTGTAACGGCTGAAGTGACTGAATACGCGCAGCAAAGCTCTCTGGCCAGCCGTAGTTGTGAAAGCTGACGATATCACTCTCAGAAAGCTGAATCTTCTCTGTCGCGGTCCACTGCGAAGAATCGCTCCACGTCGCTTCGTCGTGCCACACGCCGCTGGTCAGCGGCTGGCTTGGCCCTACGGAGCGCGCCCACGCAAACACCTCGGGCAGCATCGCGTCCATGCGCGCAGTTTTGTCGGGCAGGTTGTTTTTATAGTTGCCGCCGCCATCGTTATCCGGCTCATTCCAAACGTCCCATGCCAGGATGCGATCATCCTCCGCAAAGTGCCCCACAACGCCCTTCACATACGCCTCAAATCGCCGATGCTGCGCCGGGTCGGCCAGCGCGATGCCGGGCGACTGCACCCAACCGCTGTTGTGGATGCCAGGCAACGGCGCATGCTGCGGCCCCAGCTTCGGGTCCGGATCCCAGCAACTGTCGAACAGCACAAACACCGGCTTGATGCCGTGCCGCTTGCTGATGGCCAGGAACTGGTCCATGCGGTTCAGCAGCCCCGCCGAGTCCTGCTGCCACAGCAGGTCGTGCAAAAACACCCGCATGGTCGTCATGCCGATACCCTGCGCCCAGCCCAACTCCGTGTCGATCTCGGCCGGGTCAAACGTCGCGGCCTGCCACATTTCCAACTCGTTGATCGCGTCCTTCGGCAGGAAGTTGGAGCCCAGCGGATACGGCTCATGCGCCATGTAGGCGGTGGCCTGGTCGGGCGTCCAGCGGGCGCGCGGCTTGCCGGCGGCGCAGAGCGAGGCAGCGCACAGCAGGGCAGCGAGGAAGACGGTAAAAGATTTCTCCGCGATACGGGGCAAAGTGGTCTCCAGAGCCGGTCGAATGTAAACGTTTTCAGCGTACAACGCATTTACCGGAACGGCGCAAGCATAGGCGCTTTCCGCAATCTCCGCAACAACCTGCATGGTGCGGTATTCCGTCCCCGTCTTGACAGCGCACCGGCCACCTTTTCTACTGAAAGCTGCACATGCAGGATGCCGGAACAACTTTCAGGAGCCTTTGCGCGGACCACGGCATCGCTGTGACGCACCAGCGCCAGGTCCTCTACGAAACCATGCAAAGCATGCACGGACACCCGTCGCCGGAAGAGGTGTACGCGGTGGTCAAGCAGCGCATCCCGTCCATTTCGCTCGCGACGGTTTACAAGAACATCCACCTGTTCGTCGAAAGTGGCGTACTGCGTCAGCTCTCCATGCATCACGGCACCCTCCGGGTTGAGATGAACAGCCATCCGCACCACCACCTGGTGTGCAGCATTTGCAAACGCATCCAGGACTGCGCGCCCGAGGAACTGGGTCTACCCGCACATGCCGAGCGCCTCGCGAATGGCTTTGCCGTCGAGCGCCTCAGCGTCGATGTGATCGGCCTGTGCGCCGACTGCCAGCGCCGGCCAAACTAATCGGCGCGTCGCGCTGCCTCCGAATACAGGTCACCCCCGTCCAAACCGTATGCGCCGCCGCTTGCTCACATGTCTCGCCGCCCTCACCTTGCTTGGCTTGCCAGCTCTCAGCGGTTGCGGCAGTTCGTTCTTCACCAGCAGCACCACGGCAGCCGGCTGCTCCAGCTTTTTTCACGACAGCTCCTGTGACTCTTCTGGCGGTGGCGGCGGTACCAGCGCGAGCAACTATGCTTTTGTGGTAAACACCGGCGCCGGCACGGTCGCAGGTCTCGGCATTTCGAGCGCTGGCGCGCTGGCGGCGCTCTCGGGTTCGCCTATCTCCATCTCTTCCAGCGCTCCGACCGCGGCCGCCGTTACTCGCAACAACAGCTTTCTCTATGTCGGCAATGCATCGGAGATCTTCGGCTACGCCATCTCGTCCACCGGCGTACTGACCGCCTTGAACAGCGGTTCCGCCCTCGTCAACGCCAACGTGACCGACATGCAGATAACCCCTGACGGCAACTGGCTCATGGTGCTCGACGGCAGTGGTGCGGCGGTCGACCTGTTCGCCATCAACAGCACCACGGGCGGGCTGACGACTGAAACCGGCATCGGCTTCACACTCAGCTCCACGGGTACGGTGCCATACCACCTGCGCATCAACCCCGCAGGCACGACGGTCGCCGCGGCCATGGGACTGGGCGGCCAGATACTTTGGAGCTTTAACACCACGAATGGCGCGTTCACGGAGCTATCGCGTACGCCGGCCGTCAACACACTCACCGCCGACCATGGCCTCACCTGGGATCCGACAGGCAAATACCTTTTTCTCACGCGCACCGGAACGTCGCAGGGCCTGATCGTCGAAGCGGTAGCCAGCAATGGCTTGCTCACGCCCACTACGACGGCCGTTTATAGCACTGGCAACACCCCGACCAGCGTGGCGATCGACAACACGGGCACCTACGCCTACATCACCAACCAGGCCGACAGCACCATCACCGGCTACACCATCGGCACGAACGAGGCACTTACCGCCATCGCAGGCTCCCCGTTTTCGTCCGGCATCGGCGCCACCTCCATCGGCATGGATTCCACCGGCAAGTGGGTACTGGTCGCTTCAGAGGGCGGCTCACCAGACCTGACCTTGTACGGCTTCGATTCCACCAACCCCGGCCGGCTCTACGTCGTCAGTTCCACCGCAACGGGCACGAACGCTAGCTTTCTTGCACTCTCGCACTAACGATGCGCCGGCAGGGGGCGTGCACCTTGCGCGCCCGTGAACGGCACTCCGCCGATGCTACCCTGAAGCGGTACGATGACCTTCCCGGAACGACCTCTCCTGCTGCGCCGCCTCGCCATCTGCACTGGCCTGCCCGCGGCGCTGCTGGCCGTCTCGACCCTCACCGGCTGCAACGGCATGAAGCCGAAAATGCTGACGCACTATGTGTACGTCACGGCAAAGTCGACCTTTCTCCGCGACCGCATCGCAGCCGTCTCTAACCGCACCGGCAATGTCAGCAATGGCCAGCGGCTTGAGATTCTGCAGTCCAATAAGCGCTTTTATCAAGTCCGCACCGATAAGGGCGAGGTGGGATGGATCGATGAAAAAGCAGTCGCCACCGAAACCGTATCGAAGGCTTTTGACGACCTGAACGACCAGCACGGGAAAGATGTTCCCGTGGCCAGCGGCGTGGTGCGCGATGACGTGTACCTGCACACCAGGCCCGGTCGCGATACCGACAAGCTCTACCGCCTGGACGAGGGCGACAAGCTGAAACTGTTGTCGCGCGCCAGCACTCTGAAGCCGCAGCCGCCCGGCATGGCGCCCCCAGTCGCAGCCGCGCCTGTGCCTGGTAAAGGCAAGGGCAGGGCCGTCGCCGTCCCTGCTGCGGCAGCCGCACCCGATCCGCCAGCGATGGAAGACTGGTGGCTCGTCCGCGACACTCATGGCCACACCGGCTGGATGCTGAGCCGCATGTTCGACACAGACGTGCCCGACTCGGTCGCCCGCTACGCCGAGAACCAGCGCATCGTCGGCGCCTATGTGCTCAACATGGTCAACGACCCGAAGATTGAGGGCGCCAGTAAGGACGTCCCCAATTACGTCGTCGTCCTGAGCCCGTTCAAGGCCGGCCTGCCCTACGACTTCAACCAGTTGCGTGTCTTCTATTGGAACCTGAAGCACCATCGCTACGAGGGCGCCAACCGCGACCGCAACATCCTCGGCTACCTGCCGGTGAAGGTCGGCACCGATCCCGGCACCACCAACCCGCAAAAGGGCTCACCCTTCAGCGGCCCGGCACCCAGCTACAGCTATACCGTGCTCGCCGCCAAC
Source organism: uncultured Terriglobus sp. (assembly GCA_964249935.1). Taxonomy (GTDB): domain Bacteria; phylum Acidobacteriota; class Terriglobia; order Terriglobales; family Acidobacteriaceae; genus Terriglobus. The sequence continues at coordinate 5,641 of CAXUEG010000025.1, read as the reverse complement.
GCGCCCCTGCCCCAGCCAAACCCACAGACCGGCATGTGGACGCCGCCGAAAAGCCAGCTGATTACGAAGACATACAGGCTGGAAGGCAACAACACCCGCCGCGTTCTGCCGCCCGGCACGACGCCGCCGCAGGAAGCGCAGCTCGCCCCCGAAGAGAAGAAAGAGAAAAAGGGAAGAAAGCGGTAACGCTTGCGCCCGTGTGCTCTGCCGTCCAACAATGGCGAAGCCTATGTTGACGCGCCGTTCCTTTTTGCGTACTGCCGCCATCTCTGGAGCCGCCGCTCCGTTGTCGCGCTTCGCCGCCGCACTTTCGCCTGAGTTCCCGCCGCAGTCTCAAATCGACAACGACCCGCTGCGTCCGCGCTTTCACCTGATGCCGCGCCTCGGCTGGATGAACGACCCATGCGCGCCCGTCTACTTCGACGGTCGATATCACATGTTCTTTCAGTACAACCCCGGCGCCAGCGTGTGGGGCGACATGCACTGGGCGCACGCGGTCAGCGCGGATATGGTGCACTGGACGGAGCGGCCGATTGCGCTCGCACCATCGCCCGGCGGCCCGGATAGCTACGGCGTCTTTACCGGCTCCATGGTGGTCGACGAAGGCGTTCCGAAAATCGTTTACACCTGCGTGTCTCCTTCGGCGGCGGAACTGTCCACGCTCAGCGATTCAAACCCGCCAGAGCGCGAGCAGCAGTGTCTTGCGACGCCCACGACGATCTTCTCGAAGGAGCCCGACGCCAAACTCGACACCTGGCAGAAGCAGGGCGTGGTCGTTCCATCGCCGCCGTCAGGCATGCACGTCACCGGTTTCCGCGATCCAACGCCGTGGCACGAGGCTGACGGCTGGTACATGCTGCTCGCCAGCGGCGAGTACAAGAAGGGCGGCGAAGTTCTGCTCTACAAATCTCCGGACCTGAAGCGGTGGACCTTTGTGAAGATCTTCGCGGAGGGCAAGTGGACCGGCTCGGACGAGAAAGACACCGTCGACACCGGGGAGATGTGGGAGTGCCCCGACTTCTTTCCGCTCGGCAGCAAGCACGTGCTGATTCACTCCACTGGCACGGTGAACGGCCGCAAGACACTGTGGCAGGTCGGCACCCTCGTCAAGTCAACGATGACCTGGACGCCCGAATCGGAAGGCGTCCTGAACCACGGCCCGTACTACGCGCCGAAGACGCAGACGGATGCCGCCGGCAATCGCATTCTTTGGGGCTGGATTCCTGAGGACCGGCCTGAAACCGACTTTGCTAAAGCCGGCTGGGCCGGATGCATGAGCCTGCCGCGCGTTGTCACGCTGGAAGGCAGCCAGCTCCGCTTCCGTCCAGCCCCACAGGTCACCACGCTGCGTAGCGCGGCTGCGGTGCCTAACGTGAACGACCTCCGCGGCCCGGCGTTTTTTCAGAACGAGATGGCGATCACCATCGCAAAAGGATCCTCGGCACACACGCCGCAAGGCGTTGCGAACGCGGCGCTGATCGTGGCGCGCGGTGACGGCCCCCTGCGTTGGGCTGGCACGGAGATCCCGCTCAATCAGCCGCTTTCGGATCGTCTTACCATCCATGCCTTCACGGACCGTTCCGTCGTGGAGGTCTTTCTTGGCGATCGCGTCGCGCTCACCGCCCGCGTCTACGGCAAAGACTCACCCGCCACGCTGGTCCTGCCCGCTGGCTACGTCATCGAAGGCCTGCAAATCTACCCAATCGGCAGCATCTCCTGAAGCGAAACCGCTCTCTTCCGATTGAGCGCAACGTGCGCTGGTGTTCGTCGGATGCGTCGCTTACGTTACGCAAACCCGCATGCTTTGCGGTTTTGCTCCTTAGATCAGTCCGGCGCGCAGCAGGTCGTGGATGTGCAGGATGCCGACGGGACGTCCCTCTTGTTCAACAAAAAGACTGGTAATCCGCCTCTCGTTCATCTCCGCCAGCGCGGCGGTGGCAAGTGCCTCGGATGCGGTGGTGCGCGGATGCGCGGACATAACGTCGCGCGCGGGCCGGTCGTGCATACCGCCACTGAAGGCTCGACGCAGGTCGCCGTCCGTCAGAATGCCAAGCAGGCGACCATCCAGATCTACCAGACCGGTCACGCCGAACCGCCCCTTCGTCATGCGCACGATCGCTTCGCTCAGGCTTACGTTAGCGCTGACGATTGGAACCTCGTCTCCGGTATGCATCAAATCGCGCACCCGCAGAAGCCTGCTGCCCAGCTTGCCGCCAGGATGGTAGTTCCGGAAGTCTTCTGCTGTGAATCCGGAGCGCGCGAGCAACGCCACGGCCAGCGCATCCCCCAGCGCCAGCTGCATAGTCGTGCTGGTCGTCGGCGCGAGGGAATCGGGGCACGCTTCCTCCGCGTCCGGTAGCGCTAACGTAACGTCCGCGGCACGCCCCAGCGTCGAGTCCGGAAAGGCCGTCGCGGCGATCAACGGCACCCGAAAACGCCGCGTGTAGGCCAGCAGGTCGGCCAGCTCACCCGACTCGCCCGACCAGGAGAGCGCATACACCGCGTCCTCCGGCCGGACGGAGCCCAGGTCGCCGTGGCTGGCGTCCGCCGGATGCAGAAAATGCGCCGGCCTGCCGGTCGAGGCAAAGGTGCCGGCCAGCTTGCGCGCGACATGTCCGCTCTTGCCGACGCCAGTGACCAGAATGCGCCCGGTCGTCTTCGCCAGCATTTGCACGGCGGCGCTGAACACCTCGCCAAGCGGTCCCTTCAAGGCGCTCCGCAGTGCCTCCAGTCCTCGCAGTTCGTAGCTGATGGTCTCGATCGCGGAGATCTGGTCGCGTGATCCCTCCAGATTGCCTACAAACTCCTCAAATCGGCTCAGGACTGCACCCCGTCCGGGTCCCTGCGGATGTAGCGCATGGGCTCGGCTTCCACCTCATATGAAGTCGCAGCAATCTCATACCCGCCCGGAGGCGGATCGGTGGGCCGGCCCATCGGCACTCCAGCCAGCGGCGGCAAGCCAACCGCCGAAGGAACGCCCTTCGCGAGGCGGTCAAAGGCGAGCAGGTCGCGCAGGACCGCTTCCATCTGGGATAACGGCAGCATGTTGGGACCGTCCGACGGCGCGTGGTCTGGGTCGGGATGCGTTTCCAGAAAAACGCCGGCCACACCGATCGCGACCGCTGCGCGCGCAAGCACCGGGACGAATTCACGCTGACCGCCTGTGGCGCCGCCCAGGCCGCCGGGCTGCTGCACCGAGTGGGTCGCATCGAAAATCACCGGCAGCCCCGTGTTCGCCGCCATAATCGGCAGCGCCCGCATGTCGCTGACCAGCGTGTTGTATCCAAAGCTGGTAC
>CAXUEG010000025.1:0-2335 GCA_964249935.1 uncultured Terriglobus sp. | reverse complement strand
CCAGCCAGCTTCGCGGCCACGTTGGTCATGTCTTGCGGCGAAAGAAACTGGCCCTTCTTCACGTTCACCGTCCGTCCGGTGGCCGCCGCGGCCAGCAGCAGGTCGGTCTGCCGGCACAGGAAGGCGGGGATCTGCAACACGTCCACAGCCTGCGCGACGGGCGCGCACTGCCAGGACTCGTGCACATCGGTCAGCACCGGTATGCCGAGGCTGCCGCGGATTTCCGCAAAGATGGGCAGCGACTGATCCAACCCGATGCCGCGCTGCGTCGCGCCACTGGTGCGGTTTGCCTTGTCAAAGCTCGATTTGTAAACAAGGCCGATACCGACGCGGGCCGCGATCTCGCGCAGAGCATGCGCCACTTCCAAGGCGTGCTCGCGCGACTCCATCTGGCACGGCCCCGCGATGAGCGCCAGCGGAGCGTTATTCGCAAACACCACATTGCCGACCTGGACCGCTCGCTGCTGCATCGTGGATATCCTACGCCGCCCTTAGCGGAAGAAAGTCGCGACGGCTTCCACGACGCGGTCCTGCTCGTCTTCGCGCAGCTCCGGGTAGATCGGCAGCGCAAGCACGGTTGCGGCGGCTTTCTCAGATTCCGGAAACTGCCCCGTGCGGTAGCCCAGGTGCTTCAGCGCCTCCTGCTGGTGCAGGCAGAGCGGGTAATACACCTCTGACCCGATGCCTCGCGCGGCAAGATGCGCGCGCAGATCGTCGCGGCGCAGAGTGCGGATCACGTACTGGTGCCACACGTGCGTGCCTCGCGGGTCCGCGGTGGGCAGCAACACCGCACCTTCGCGCACTGTACCGGTCACGCCTGCCGCGGTCAGCAACTCGGTGTAGCGGGAGGCCAGGCGGGTGCGCTCCTCGTTCCAGCGTTGGATATGGTTCAGCTTCACCAGCAGCACGGCGGCTTGCACCGTGTCCAGCCCCGAGTTCCAACCGCCCTCGTCATGGAAGTAGCGTCGGCGCATACCGTGAGCGCGCAACGCGGTTGCCCGCTCCGCCACGGCAGCGTCGCGCGCGGTCGTCATGCCGGCATCGCCCCAGGCGCTCAGGTTCTTGGTCGGGTAAAAGCTGAATGCCGCCGTGTCGCCCAGGGCTCCGGCGTATACGCCCCGCCAGCTTGCACCAAAGGCCTGCGCGGCGTCCTCCACCAGAGCCAGACCGTGCTCGCTCGCCAACGGCAGCAGCGCGTCCCAATCCGCGCACTGGCCGTACAGGTGCACCGGCAGCAGTGCCTTCACGCGCTCGCCGTGGTGGTTGCGGAGGCTCTCTGCCGCGCTCTCGGCTGACAGGTTCATGCTGACCGGGTCGATGTCCGCAAAGATCGGCGTCGCTCCGGCGCGAAGGATGCTGCTTGCCGTGGCAAAAAATGAGAACGGCGTCGTCACCACCGCGTCGCCAGGCCCGATCCCAAGCGCAGCCATGGCAAGCCAGAGCGCGTCCGTGCCGCTGGCGCAGCCAACGGCGCCCGTAATGCCGTACCGCTGCTCCACAGCCTGCTCAAATGCACGGACCTCGCGGCCCAGAACGAACCGCCCGGCGCTGCACACTTCGGCCACTGCGGCCTGGATCTCCGCGCCCAGCACAGCGTACTGGCGGCTCAGGTCAAGGACGGGAACTGCTTCGGACGACACGACGTATAGGATAGCGGGTCGTTTCAGGGGGAGCGACACAACAGAAGGGAAGAGGTCGCGTCTAAGCTCACAATGGTGCGGGGGCGATCCGGCAATCGCACCCGCGTGGCTTTCCCTTGCAAGCTGTCTCCGCAGTTTTGTATCGTGGGAGGCCTTGAGCTTCGCTGCCTTTAGAAAGGAAGCAGCTCATTCTGCCGGGCGGAGTGCAGAGATCGAGGGAACATTCTCGACCGCCGTCCCGGCCCTTGTTAGAGGCAGTAGAGCAGCGACACCGGAAGACCGGTAGGCGCGGGAGAGATCGGCACTATGGATTCCAAGCCGGCACAGAACATCCAGGACACCTTTCTGAACACGGTGCGCAAAGACAAAAGCGCCATCACCATCTATCTGGTCAGCGGCGTGAAGCTGACGGGCAAGATCCGTTCGTTCGATAAGTATTCGGTCCTTCTGGAGAACAACGCGCAGGAGCAATTGATCTTCAAGCACGCCATCTCCACGGTGGTGAGCACGCGTGGACACCACACCCACAGCGGTCCGCCGCGCGAAGGGGCAGGGCCGCAGGACACTCTGCCACCCACCAGCCCCACAGGCGTTTAGTCCTTGGCGACCCCCCGGATTCCGGCGCGCCGCCGTGCGGCGGCGCGCGGCCGCACGCGCCTGCAGGACGCGGCGTCGATCCTTCGCGAAGGCGGCCA
>CAXUEG010000024.1:15547-20759 GCA_964249935.1 uncultured Terriglobus sp. | reverse complement strand
CCCCCAACGCGCCGGTCAGAATTGTTTCACCGGTTGCCGGACAAACGGTGAGCGGCTTTATTGTGGTCAGCGCACAGATCACCCTGCCGCTGGATTCCGCAGGCTCCTACCTGTTGGTGGATGGCGCCCAGGTCAGCACACAACATGACGTTTCGGGGCCCTACATCTACCCGTTTAGCACAACGCTGGTCGCACCCGGCCAGCACACGCTGCAGATCTGGGCTCATGACATATCCAACAATGTCACCCTCTCGAGTCCCGTCACCGTAAATGTTGTTCGCTAACTCGAAGGCCTTCGACAAATTTGCAGTTTGTCGGAGGCCCTTTGTCCTTTGTGACGCAGGTCAGGCCGGGATGCCCTCCGTACCTTCTGGTTCCACGCGCTCGCGATCGTTTCGCTGTGCGCGATAGTTGATTGCCTCTTCGTATGCCTTGAGCCGGGAACGCATGACGCCCCCAAGCGGCTGGTGCGCCGCGAGTGCGTGCCAGGGATTGAAGCTCATGCGCTCATCCACATACGTTTGCCGGGCATCGGAGTAACTTTCCTGCGCCGGCACCACGATCCGCGCGACGGTTAGCCACGGGCTCGCTTCTTCCGGCCATTCCTTGCTCGCGTCTTCAATGGGAAACTTCTTCTTGTCATCGGCGATGCCCGGCTCGTCGAGTGCGAGCTGCACATTGACGTTCCAGACTGCATCCTGATCGCGGAAGAACTTTTGGATGAGCAGTTCCAAAGCGTTGTAATCGTCCAGGTCGATGCTCTTGCCCGTCAACTGCTTCAGGTTTTCGCTGCCAGGCCCGACCGCGACCTTGCCCACGTATTCCCCAAACCGCAGCGGCGCTACCGTGCTGAACGACTCACCCAGTGGATGCGTCGCAGACGCACCGATGCCTTCAAGCATTGGGCTGGGCAGGTGCACTGCCTTCAGGACAGCATTCGTCGCGCGCGCCGCGGTGCTGATGACTTCCTTCGCGCCTTCGCCAACGTCCAGCCCTTCGTCGAACTGCTTGATCTGTTTTAGAAAGCCCTGCGGGTCAGGCGCGGTGAACGCGTTTGCGTTAATCATCACCAGGTCCTGCGTCTTCTGTCCAGAATGATTCGGCGTTTTCTCGCCTTCCACGCCGATGATTTTGATCGCGAGGCCACGCGGACTCGAAACCTTGTCGCTCAGCATGTCGCCGGGATTTGTAGAAAAGCGCATCAGCACCGGGAAAGTCGCAGGCTGCGCAAACAGCCCCTGCGCCAAATGTGGCGGCAGGTTGGGCAGCACCTCCAGCGTGCCCAGCACAATGCCATGACTCTTGGCGTGCACCGGGCGGTACGCGTGGCGGTAGCGGCTCGCCATCTTGCGTGTGATGTGCTGCATGGTCCGCGACAGCTCATCGAAGACGACGTGCTCGTTGGGCTTCGGCTGTTCGAGAAAGGGGGAATACAGCAGATAGTTTTGCGGCGGCGGCATGAAGTGCAACTCCGATGAGGGGGATGCGTTTCGGATGCGCGCCGTGCAAAGGCTGGTTAGCCGAGCGGTGGTTGCTCCTAGCCGCGTACTTCCACGTCAGCAAATGTGAGTACCAGCGTGCTGCGCACAGGCTCGCCGAAAAAGCTGGCAGGCTTAAAAACGCTGCTCAGCATGCGCTCTCGCAGAGACGCCTCCATCGCTGGATTTAGCGCTCCGCTGAGCACGCGATAGTCATACACGCGGCCTTCGCTGTTCACCTTTGCCTCAACCGTCAGCGGACTCTCATCCGCCGAAGCCAGCGCACGCGACCCACTGCTTACCGAATACAAGTAGCGCGGAGCGGAGAAGCCCAGCAGCGGAACGTCGTTCGCCTCCACGGCCTGCTGTGGCGTGACCGCGCCCAGTGTGACACCCACACCCAGCACGACCAGCAGCGCCGCCGCGGCGATCGCACCCGGTATGGCAAGCGGCCGCAACGTATTTTCACGGAACAGATGTAGACGATGCAGAAGCCGGCCGGACCAGCGGCGGTCCGCGCGTACGCGCTCGTGCGAGATCGCCAGGCGCAGGCGCAGCTGCAGATCGTCCGGAGGCTCCATCGCACGACACTGCATCGAGCGCAGCGCCTCGTCCGTCATCACGCGCTCGCGGTTCGTTTCATCCAGCCAGACCGAAACCGGGTGGGCGGAGGAACGCTTTCCAAAGTGATGTGCGAAGAAGTTCATCGGCTTATCCTCTTCGATGTTGCACTGCGGACGGTAGATTCGGAATCCGGCATCTTCCGAGGTGCTGTTCCAGTTACGGAAACATGACCGGCGGCAGCGCCCCACTCTGGCAGGCGCTGGCTCAGCAGCTTGCGCAGTGCCGCACGCCCACGCAGGAGCCGGCTCTTCACCGTGCCCATGTTGATCTGCAGAATGACCGCGATTTCGTCGTATGCCATGCCCTCGATCTCCCGCAGGATGACCACGGTCCGGAAGCTTTCCGGAACTTCATGCAGCGCGCCCTCAACCACCGTACGCAACTCCGCCCGCCGCGCTGCCTCAAACGGACTTTCGCGCGTGTCGGCCAGGCTTTCACGAAGCGGAAACCAACCGTCATCCGCCTCATCGGCCGTGTCGCCGTCGATGGTCACTTCCTGCCTCTTATGCCGTGACCACCAGCGTTTGCTGTTGCTGCTTTCGTGCAATGCGATGCGGTACATCCAGGTGCGCAGGCTGCAGTCTCCGTGGAAGTTCCGGATCGAGCGAAAGACCTTGATGAAGACATCCTGCGTGATGTCCGCCGCATCGCCCGGGTTAGGCAGCGAACGTGCGATGAGTGAGTACAGTGGAGCACTGTACTGCGCGATTAGTTGCGAAAACGCATCGTCCGATCCTGCCTGCAGGGCTTCAACCAGGGCCGCCTCTTCGGGGTGACGCGAGTGCGTCTCCGCCACGGCTGCCAATGTATCGAGCGGGTCGGCACGAAGGCGATCCACCAGCGAGCTTTGCAGCGGGTTCACGATCGTGGCTCCCACAGTTCTCCCTTCACACTACGGCGCACAACGCACGCTCGGCAACCTGCGCTGACGTCGTTGGCCGTCATCCGCTTACAAAGCTAACCACCGCCGACGGTGCGGAGTGCTCTCGCTCACTCTATGGGCTTAGACACCGGCATCGGCAGCGTTTGTTCCCGCCATTCTGCCAAGGCACGGCGACTCGCACCCGTTTTCATGGATCGCACCAACGGAGCACAACCAATTGAACCGTCTTGTGTTCTGACTTTTTGTCCGACGGCTTCGCCTGGCAGTGACCGCCGGCTACCCATTCGCTTCGTCCGCGATACGGGGCGTTTCGACCTGAACAGGAGCCTTTCACACCATGCGCAAGATACCCGCCTTTACGACGCTCGCGGCAACTCTCGTGGCAATTACCCCAACCCTCGCCCTTGCTCAGGTATACGTGCGTGTCGGTCCACCGGCGCCCGTGTACGAACGCCGGGGCCCCGCGCCTGGCCCAGGCTACGTGTGGCACCCCGGGTATCATCGCTGGGATGGTGCCCGGTACGCTTGGGTTCCCGGCAGCTACGTAGTCGCGCCCCGGCCGCGCGCCTATTGGGTTCCCGGTGCATGGGTGAACACACGCCGCGGTTATTACTGGCGCGAGGGCTATTGGCGCTGACAAGCACGATCGCTCACGACACTCGGCGGTTTGACGCCATCCGGCAAACCGGCGAGAATCACTAGAGAGTGGGCCTGTGGCGCAGCTGGGAGCGCGCTTCCATGGCATGGAAGAGGTCATCGGTTCGATCCCGATCAGGTCCACCAATTACTTCAACAACTTAGCAGAGACCCTCTCCGAAGCTTGGTAGCAACTTGCAGTGAATGACTGATTTGCTGCGCAGCGAACCATGTTCTGCTGTTGCCGGCCCCTGTCTCAAGGCCTTGCTTCGACTCCTCCGATGTTGTGCATTGAAGCAATTCCGCCCGTTCACCGCAGATGAACTCTTACATGAGTTTGTCGAGTGTGATGGGCAAGTCCCGCACCCGTTTTCCCGTTGCATTGTAGATAGCGTTGGCGATGGCAGCGCCAACGCCTGTTATGCCGATCTCACCGATACCGTGGGCGCCCATGGGGGCGTGCGGGTCGGCGATGTCGGTCCACAGAATGTCGATTTCCGGAACGTCCATGTGGACGGGCACATGGTACTCGGCAAGGCTCGGGTTCATGATGCGGCCCTTTCGCTCGTCCCATTCGGTTTCTTCCATGAGAGCCAGGCCGATGCCCATAATCATGCCGCCACGGAACTGGCTTCGGGCGGTCTTTGCGTTCAGGATGCGACCGCAGTCGAAGGCGCCGAGCATGCGGCGGACGCGTACCTCACCGGTGACGGTGTTTACCCCAACTTCAACGAAGTTGGCGCTGAAGGAGTGCATGGACCAGTGCTGCACCTCAAGCGGGGCCGGGCCGTCACCGGTGACGCTGATTTCGTCTTTGCCGCTGCGGTGAAAAACAGCGGCATAGGTTTCGCCGCGTGATGAATCGGCGATGCTGTAGATGCCACCATCGCGGGCCTCGACTTCGTCGGGCTTGAGGCCGTGCAGGGGTGAATCTTTACCGGCCAGCTTGATCATTTCTTTTACAAGTTCCTCGTGAGCCGCGATCACAGCAGCGCCGATGGAAGCGGTTTGGGAGGAGCCGCCGGCCAGAAACGTGCCCTCCAGGAACGAGTCCCCGTATTCCACGTGAACGCAGTCAAGGCCGAGTCCGAGTCGCTCGGCAACGATCTGCGACTGTACGGTTGCGGTGCCCACCCCCATCTCGTGGCCGGCGAAGGAAGCTATTGCATGGCCGTCGCGGCTGAGCTTCAATTTCGCTTTGCCGCCGGGCATGCGGTAGTAGGGGTAGGTGCCCTCCGCGCATCCGATGCCGACAAGCCACTCGCCATCGCGGACCGCGCCCGGCTTGGGATTGCGCTTGGACCAGCCGAAGCGCTCGGCTCCGTCGCGGAAAATCTTTTCAACATTGCGCAATGAGAACGACTTGCCGGAGGCCGGGTCCTTGTCCGGTTCATTGCGGAGACGCAGCTCAATCGGGTCGATGCCAAGTTGTTCGGCGAGTTCGTCGACAGCGCACTCGAGTGCAAACGTTCCAACGCTCTCGCCTGGCGCGCGCATGAAGGTGTTGGCGACCATGTCCATGTCGGCAACATTCTGGCCGATCTTGAGGTTGGGTGAGGCGTAGGCGTGGCGCGCCGGAAAGCTGAACTGC
>CAXUEG010000024.1:12239-15537 GCA_964249935.1 uncultured Terriglobus sp. | reverse complement strand
GGCACGTTGTTGTGCGGGGTCATAGCCGTGGTGCCGGTGTGGATGAGCGACTGGAACTTGCCGCTGGCATCGGCGCCGATCGCGACACGCTGCTCGGTAATGGTGCGGCCGCCCACGGTGCGAAAGACGCCCTCGCGCGAGAGCACGAGGCGCACGGGCTGGCCGCTGAGCTTCGAGGCTGCCGCAGCTAAGACATGATGATGCCATAACGTTTTGGAGCCGAAGCCGCCGCCGACGTAGGGCGAGGAGACGTGAACCTTCTTCTCGTCGATGTCAAAGGCCTGCGCGAGCGTCCAGGCGGTCTGCACGACGGCTTGCGAGGCGTCGTGCACGTACAGCTCGCCCTCGTCCCAGAAGAGAGTGACGGCGTGAAGCTCGATGGGATTGTGGTTGTGGCGCGGCGTGCGATAGGTGAGGTCGACCCGATAGGGAGACGAGGCAAGCGCGGTTTCGGCGTCGCCAATTTCGACACGCGGCGGCTCCATCATTACGCTGTCGAGCTCGCGCTGGTGCTGCTGAAGTGCGTCGTCGAATCGGGTCACCGCGGGTTCTTCGGTGTAGGTGGCTTGGATGAGCGACTTGGCGTGGTCGGCCTGCTCCTGCGTGTCGGCGAGGACCACGGCAATGGCTTCACCGTTCCAGTGAATGCAGTCGTCCTGCATAATGGGCAGGTCGCTGGGGCCGGCCGCCTTGGGCTTGGAATTGAAGATAGGTGTGGGCTTCAGCCTGGGCGCGTTCTTGTAGGTCATCACCAGCCGCACACCGGGCGCGGCGTCGGCGGCGGCGGTGTCGAGCGCGATGATGCGGCCCTTGGCGATGGTGCTCCAGGCGACAGCACCGTAGAGCATGCCGGTCACGGGGAACTCGGCGGCAAAGGGCGCGGCGCCGCGCACCTTAAGCGGACCATCAATCCGGGATACCGGAGCGCCGAGCAAATCGCCCTTGTGGCCGTGCTTGTGAGTGATGAGCGGATCGGGTGTGCCGCCCGGCATCCACTTGTCAGGCGCAGCCGCGATGGCCTTGCCCATGAACTCCATCACGGCGGACTTGATGCTCATGCGGCCTCCTGTGCCAGCTGCTCTAAAACGGCGCCGATGGTGCGCTTGGCGAGTTCGACTTTGAAAGCGTTGTGCTCGAAGGTTTGCGCGTCGGCGAGTTCAGCTTCGGCGGCGGCGCGGAAGCTCTCGGCAGTAGCAGCTTTGCCGCGCAAAGCGTCCTCGGCTTTGCGGGCGCGCCAGGGCTTGTGAGCGACGCCGCCCATGGCAATGCGAATGTCTTTTACTTGACCGGCTTCGAGTTCCAGCGCGGCGGCGACAGAGACAAGCGCAAAGGCGTAGCTGGCGCGGTCGCGCACCTTGCGGTAGGTGGAGCGCTTGGCGAACGTCAGCGGTGGCAGCTCGACGGCTGTGATGAGTTCGCCGGACCCGATCACGGTTTCAACGTCGGGTGTATCGCCAGGGAGCAGGTGGAAATCAGTGAGCGGCACCATCCGTTCCCCCTGTGGACCGCTCAGGTGGACCATGGCGTCGAGCGCCGCAAGGGCGACGCACATGTCGGACGGGTGCGTCGCAATGCATGCGGGCGACGTGCCGAGGATCGCGTGGATGCGGTTAAAGCCTTCGATGGCATCGCACCCCTGGCCCGGTGTGCGCTTGTTACAGCGCGAGCCATCATCGTCATAGAAGTAGGTACAACGGGTGCGCTGCAGGATGTTGCCGCCGACGGTGGCCATGTTGCGGATCTGTCCGGAGGCGCCGGCGAGAATGGCGCGGGCGAGCACGGGGTACCGCTCGCGCACTACGCGATGCTCCGCCACGGCGGAGTTGCGTGCTCCCGCGCCGATGCGCAGTCCGCCCTCGGGGGTTTCCTCAATGGTGGTGGCAAGGGCAGTGACGTCGACAAGCGAAGCGGGGCGCTCCAAGACCTCGCGCATGAGATCGACGAGATTGGTGCCTCCGCCGAGATATTTGGCACCGCTCAGGTTGCCCTGACGGATGGCATCCGCGGTCCCGTTGGCGCGGGTGTAGGTGAAGTTGTTCATTGGGCCTCCACGTATTCGTGGATGGCATCGACGATGCCGTTGTAGGCGCCGCAGCGGCAGAGATTGCCGCTCATGCGTTCGCGTAGCTCATTGTGATCAAGGGTGACGAAAGCAGCGTTGAGATCGTGCGTGACATTGCTGGGCATGCCGCGCTTGACCTCCGCGGCCATGCCGATGGCAGAGCAGATCTGGCCGGGAGTGCAGTAGCCGCACTGGAAGCCGTCGTGCTCGATGAAGCCCTGCTGCAGTGGGTGCAATTGACAATCCGGAGCGAGGCCTTCAATGGTGGTGATCTCGCGACCCTGGTACTGGCCCGCGAGCGCGAGGCAGGAGAGGATGCGCGCGCCCTCGACGAGGACCGTACAGGCCCCGCACGCGCCCTGGTTGCAGCCCTTCTTGGAGCCGTGCAGGTCCAGGTGGTCACGCAGGAGGTCCAGCAGCGAAGTGCGCAGGTCAAACTCAACATCCGTGGGTGCGCCATTGATCACAAAGTGCATGAAGTCTCCATAGGAAAGATGCTGCGCGCTCCAGAGTATAGATGAACAGCGGCCACTTAGACTCTTGCGGTTCGCGACGTCGAAGCCGTAGTTCTCAAACATACTCACGCCGGTCACACTGGATCGCTGAGCGGCTGCGGCGCGACTGGAGGTGCACGTCTTCGTTCATCAGGACGACATACCTGCATCGCGTGCTGTTCCGCAGCTCCGCCGGCGGGCGTACTCGTAAACCTGTGACGTCTTCCGTGCAGAGGCAGATTTTATGCGACGGCTTCCATGCCTGCCCTGTCATGCCTGCGCGGATTTAGGCGAGCCTAATTTAGAATGGAAGCATGTTTGCCAGTGCCAACGCGGTTGCACGTTCCCGCCGGTCACGCCTGCGTGAACTGTGGACGTACTTCGGCCCGGCCTTTGTCGCCAGTGTGGCCTACATCGACCCTGGCAACTTCGGCGCCAACCTGGTCGGCGGCGCGCAACATGGCTACACGCTGCTTTGGGTGCTTCTCTGGGCGAACCTGATGGCCATCCAGGTACAGTACCTGTCCGCCAAACTGGGCATCGCCACCGGGCTAAGCTTGCCGGAAAACTGCCGCATCCACTTTTCGCGCCCGGCTGTTCTCATGCTATGGATCGCGGCAGAGATCAGTGCGGTCGCGACCGATCTGGCCGAGTTCCTGGGTGCCGCGCTCGGCGCGTATCTCCTCTTCGGGCCGTTGCTGCTGGAGCCTGACATGCGCCGACCAAAGGGCCTAGTGAAAAA
>CAXUEG010000024.1:690-12229 GCA_964249935.1 uncultured Terriglobus sp. | reverse complement strand
CGCATGGCATGGGCCGCACCACGGTCCTGCTGCTCGCATCCCTGCTGACCACCGCCGCCGTTTTTGTCTTGCTCGCGCTCAACCAGCGTGGCTTCCGGCATTTTGAAGGTGTGATCATCGGCTTTGTCTGCGTGATCGGCCTCTGCTATGGGGTGGAGATCTTCCTCGTTCACCCGAACTGGCACCTTGCCCTGCACGACACGCTTGTACCGCAACTGCACCGCAGCACCGTGTACCTGGCCGTGACCATGCTGGGCGCAACGGTGATGCCGCACGTCATCTACCTGCACTCCGCGCTGATGCAGCCCCGCATGCACGCTTTTGTGAACCGCGGCGTGAGTGCCAGCCCGGAACGCATCTCCGGCTTTCGCCACCGTTACCTACGCTTCGAAACGATCGACATTTTTGTGGCGATGAACGGCGCCTGGTTTATCAACGCAGCCATGCTTATGCTGGCGGCCGCAGCGTTCCTGCACCGGCCTGGGCTGAATCCTGACACCATCCTCGAAGATGCGCATGCCACTCTCGGCCCGCTCTTGGGTGAGTTTGCCGCGCTAGCCTTTGCGTTCGCCTTACTGTGCAGCGGGCTGTCCTCGTCAACCATCGGCGTGCTTGCCGGGCAGGTCATTATCGAGGGCTTTCTGCAAGTCAAATTTCCGGTGTACCTGCGCCGCGCAATCACGGTGGTTCCTGCCATCGCGGTGATCGCGCTTGGACTTTCTCCGGTAAAGATCCTTTTGCTTTCGCAGGCCGTTCTATCCTTCGGTATACCGTTTGCCCTTGTGCCGTTGCTGCTGCTCACGGACAGGAGCCATGTTATGCGGGAGTTTACGAACAAACGCATCACCAGCATTACTGGTTGGGGCGTCGCGGTTCTCATCATGGCGCTCAATGCTGTGCTGATTTGGCAGACACTCTCAGCCTAGTTGTTCAGCACTGGCATGACAGAACGGGCAGAGCGAAAGCTCTGCCCGTTCCTCATGCCGCACTCAGCGCCCATGCCCTGCTTCATGCGGCGCGGGAGAAGGAGCGGAGTGCTGTGCTTCCGCGTGTGGCGCGGGCGCAGGACGCGCCGGAGCCGCCTGGTGCTGCTGTACCTGCGGTGCGGGACCACGCTGCTGTACCTGCGGCGCGGGCGCACGCTGCTGCGATTGGATCTGTACCTGCTGCCGCTGCTGCGCCTGTGCTTGTACCTGCTGCTGCCGCTGCTGGTCCACTTGCTGCCGTTGCTGGTTAGCTGCCAGCTGACGCTGCGCTTCCTGCTGCTGGTTTGCCTGGATGCGCTGCTGTTGCTCGTTGGCGCGGAACTGCTGGTTTTGCTGTTGCTGCTGGCCACGCTGTTGCTGCTCATTTGTCCGGAACGCCTGGTTCTGTTGCTGGCGTTGCTGATCGGCCTGGATGCGTTGCTGCTGCTCATTGCCGCGGAACTGTTGCGTCTGCTGCTGCCGTTGCTGATCCGCTTGAAGACGCTGCTGCTGTTCGTTGGCACGGAACTGCTGATTTTGTTGTTGCTGCGACGCACGCTGCTGCTCCGCCTGCATCCGCTGCTGGTTAGCCTGCGGGTTCGACTGCAGGTGCTGCAGTTGTGGAGGCACGGCGACGTTATGCTGTGCGACGGGATTGCTCGCGAACAGCGTGTTCGGTCGTCCATGATTCTCCGCAAAGAACTGAGACCGGTTCTGCGCTGCCTGCTGCCGCGCCACGACCTGACCAGGCAGAGGCTGTATCCGCGCCTCGCGCACTGAGGCAAACTCGGACGGAGCCGGTCGACGCTGCAGACCGCCAGGACCGCCAAAGTAGCTGGTGCGGGTGTTGTTGATGTAGCTGTTGTTCACCACGGTCACGCGCCGGTTGTACACGTAGTTGTTGACGACCTCCGGACGAACATGGTTCACAGAAGTGTTGTAGTAGAAATGATCGCGGTTCCAGTAACCGCCCTGATACCCAAAGCCGATGAATCCAAAGCCGTAATTAATGCCGCCATAGTAGCCCACGTGTGGACCCCAGTAACCGTGGTGCCAACGGTAAGCGCCGCCGTAGGAGCCCCACCAGCCGGGCGTCCAGAGTGCGCCCACAAAGGGCGAAGCGACCCAGTTTCCGGGAACGTAGTAATACCCGGTGTTCGCATAATCCCAATAGCCCGGCGTCCACAGATAATCCGGGCCGGGAGCGGGCGGCTGCTCATAGTCTGGCAGCGGCGGTGGCGGTTGCTGTGCCGCAGGCGTGTTCGGGTCGAGCAGCTCTGAATAAAGCTGGTCATCCTGCGCCGACGCGTTCGGATCGTAGGGCTGCTGCTGATAGTTGCTGGATTCGTTCTGCGGAGGTTGACCTTGCGGATACTGCGACGCATCGGGGTAGGCTCCGCCGCCAGGATTCTCATAAGCCTGTCCCGCCACCCGCGTGATCGGTGCGGCTGTCCGCGGATATGTCGCGCGCGATCCGGAGACCGGACCGCTCCCGGTCGGCGGGGAGACCGGTTGCATGCTGCCCGGCGGCGCGTACGCCGTATTCGCGGCGTTCGGGTCGGCCATGTTCGCCATGGCGGGATCGGTCCCGGCGTTGCCGTCCACAATGGGCGCCTGCTGGCCGGCCTGATTGTTCTTGCAGCCCACCGATGCCATCGCCAGCGCGGTGCCGATGGCCGCGGCAGCAATACCTCTCGTCAGCGCTGCCGTGTGTGTCGCGCGCGTCTCAATCATCTGCTATCCCCCTTGGCACCGCGGCGGACGGGGCGTCGCATCGTGCCTCTGTTTATAGGGACACTTTTTCGCAAAAAGGTTGTGAATGGGTCAGCGATTGTCCCTGTCGCACTCCGGGACGTCTCGCCGCGATCCACTCGTACCGGCGCCCGCATTGAAGGCCGCTGCTGGCGGGTACAATTTCCGTATGAATCGCTCCCACGCATGGTCGAAGCGTTTCCGTCACGGCAGGCACGATCGCGGTAAGTTCTGTCACCGCTAGTTTCTTCTACACTTCTGTTTCTGAGACATCCGCGCTGCTTGCGCGGACAACCTGCGTGGCGAGCCGCGCGCCAAGGACCTATTTTCATGAGCATCACGAACACCACCTCCGTGAACGCCACCAAGACGGCGGCCAACGCCACGTCCGACAGCTTCGAAGCTAGGGCGAACCTCACATCCGGCGGCAAGAGTTACACCATCTACCGTCTGGATTCGCTTGCCAGCAAAGGCATTGAGCTGACCCGGCTTCCCTTTTCGCTCCGCATCCTGCTTGAGAACCTGCTGCGTCGCGAGGATGGCATGACTGTTACGGCGGACGACATCCAGTTCCTCGCGCGCTGGCAGCCGCTGGCGGAGCCCAGCCGCGAGATCGCCTACATGCCCGCTCGGGTGCTCATGCAGGACTTCACCGGCGTGCCTGCTGTCGTCGACCTGGCCGCCATGCGCGATGCCATGAAGGCGCTCGGTGGCGACCCGGAAAAGATCAATCCATTGCAGCCTGCCGAACTGGTCATCGATCACTCCGTGCAGGTCGACGAGTACGGCGTGCCGAATGCCTATGACATGAACTCGCTGCTTGAGTTCCAGCGCAACCGTGAGCGCTACGCCTTTCTCAAATGGGGCCAGACCGCCTTCCGCAACTTCAGCGCGGTTCCCCCAGGCATGGGCATATGCCACCAGGTGAACCTGGAGTACCTGGCTCGTGTCGTGTTCACGCTTGAGCAGGACGGTCCCGAAGGCGAGACACAGACGGTTGCATACCCCGACACCCTCGTCGGCACCGACTCACACACCACCATGGTCAACGGCCTGGGCGTGCTCGGCTGGGGTGTTGGCGGCATCGAGGCCGAGGCAGCGATGCTTGGTCAGCCTGTGAGCATGCTCGTTCCCCAGGTCGTCGGTTTCAAAATGACCGGCAAGCTGCGCGAAGGCGCGACCGCTACCGATCTGGTGCTGACCGTAACGGAGATGCTGCGCAAACATGGCGTCGTCGGCAAGTTCGTGGAGTTCTACGGACCCGGCATCGCGGACCTTCCGCTGGCCGACCGTGCCACCATCGCCAACATGGCGCCGGAGTATGGCGCCACCTGTGGCATCTTTCCCGTAGATGCCGAGACGCTGAATTACCTGCGCCTGACCGGCCGCAGTGACGAACAGGTCCAGTTGACCGAGGATTACTACCGCGCGCAGGGCATGTTCCACACGCCTGATGCGCCCGAGGCAGAGTATTCCAGCACGCTCGAACTCGAGCTGGCGACGGTGGAGCCGAGCATTGCTGGCCCCAAGCGCCCGCAGGACCGCATCGCGCTCGGTCAGGCCGCCGAGTCGTTTGCCAAAGCTCTGCCCACGCTGCGTGCCAACGCGCAAAACCCAAAGGGCGACCGCCAGGTCATCCGCTGGGTCGGCGAAGGCGGCCACATGTCCGCAGACGGCTCGGTTGAGAGCACCGTCGGCGCACCCGAGCCCGGCAAGGACGGCGTGCTCGCCGTTGCGGACGAGCCGATCCCAAGCGTGAAGGCGCGCACCGGCGTCGATCCCGACCCATACCTGCACGACGGTTCGGTTGTGATCGCCGCCATCACTTCGTGCACGAATACGAGCAACCCGTACGTGATGATCGCTGCTGGACTGCTCGCCAAAAAGGCCGTCGAACACGGGCTGCAAACGCCGCCTTGGGTAAAGACTTCGCTCGCGCCGGGCAGCCGCGTCGTCACCGATTACTACAACAAGGCCGGTCTCACGCAATATCTCGACGCGCTGCGCTTCAACACCGTCGGTTATGGCTGCACCACCTGCATCGGCAACTCCGGCGCTCTGCCGACCGACGTTTCCAAGTCGATTGACGAGCACGGCCTGGTCGCCGTCAGCGTGCTTAGCGGCAATCGCAACTTTGAGGGTCGCATCAACTCCGACGTGCGCGCGAATTACCTGATGAGTCCGCCGCTCGTCGTCGCCTACGCGCTTGCAGGCCGCATCGATTTCGATTTCGACACGGAAGCCCTCGGCAAAGACAGGGACGGCCAGCCCGTATTCCTGCGCGACATCTGGCCGGCGCAAGCTGACGTGAATGATACGGTGCACCGCAGCATCGACGCGACCATGTTCCGTACGCAATACGCCACCGTCAGCGATGGCGATGGCAACTGGCAAAACCTGAAGTTTCCTCTCGGCGACACCTACGGCTGGGAATCCGGTTCCACCTACATCCGCAAAGCGCCTTACTTCGATGGCATGCCCGCAACACCCGCGGCCGTCGAGGACATCCACGATGCACGCGTGCTCGCCGTTCTGGGTGACTCGGTCACAACGGACCACATCTCGCCTGCTGGATCAATCAAGCTGAACGGTCCCGCAGGGCGCTACCTGACCGAGCACGGCGTGAAAGCCGTCGACTTCAACAGCTACGGCTCACGCCGGGGTAACCACGAAGTCATGGTGCGCGGCACCTTTGCCAACGTACGGCTCAAAAACAAGCTGGCTCCCGGCACCGAAGGCGGCGTGACGCGCCTGCTGCCCGAGGGCGAGCCGATGTCCATCTATGACGCCAGCGTGAAATACGCCGAGCGCGGCACACCGCTCGCGATCCTCGCAGGCAAGGAGTATGGTTCCGGCTCCTCGCGTGACTGGGCGGCCAAAGGTCCGCGCCTGCTCGGCATTCGCTTCGTGCTTGCCGAAAGCTACGAGCGCATCCACCGCTCCAACCTGGTCGGCATGGGCATTCTGCCGTTACAGTTTCAGGCGGGCGACCATGCCGAGTCGCTGCAGCTTACCGGAGAGGAAACCTACAGCGTGCCCGGCTTGCGGGCGATGCTCGACTCAAAGTTCGCCAGCGGCAAACAAATTACCGTGGAAGCGAAACGCGCTGGTGGTGAGATCGTCTCAATTCCCGCTACCGTTCGCATCGACACGCCGCAGGAGATTCTCTACTACCAGCACGGCGGCATCTTGCAATACGTATTGCGCACGCTGGCCGGCAAAGCGTAATCGCACGTAAACCTGACCATCCATGCGAAAGGGCCGCGCGAAGGCGGCCCTCTCCTGCAAACGGGAGCTACTTCTTCGCGGACTTCTTCGCAGCCGACTTGCTATGTGCGTCGGTGGAATGCTCATGGGCCTTGGCCGAACTCTCATGCGCCTTCTTGGAGTGGGTATCCGCTGCTTCATGATCACCCTTCTCGTGGTGCTCGGCGGCTGCCTTGTGCGACTTCGCTGCTGCTTCGTGGTGCTCTGCTGCTTTCTTGTGTGCTTCCTGCGGCATGTGTTCGTTCTCTTTTCTGGCCGGTTTCCGGCGCAGAACGAATCCTAATCCGCCACACACGACCTGCATAGCCTGTTGGACCGCCAACTCGCGTCGGGGTTGCAGGTTGCCTGCGTGCATCAGGCTCTTCTATTCCGCTTGAAGCACAGTTGCATACTGCTTCTGCAGCGCCTGTCCGACCTGCTCCATCGCGAGCAGGTCAGCGAGCGTCTGGCGAACCTCCGCGTTGGCTTTCTGCGTATCTGCGACGGACAGTTGGCGCGGGTCTTCGCCAGCCACGACATACGACTGAATCTGCAGATAGGCCGTAAGTGTCTGCGCCTGCAATTGCGCGAACTGACCCTGCAGCGTGTACACGGCAGAGTATCGCTTCACGTGTGCATACTCCATGTAGCCGAGCGCGCCGGTCGCGCTTGCCGTCTGCCAGCTTGCATCGCGGTAAGAGCCGAAATTCATTCCCAGATTGATGCTGCTACGCACTTCATAGGGCTTGCCTTCCTCGTGTGCTCGCAGAAAGGCCAGGGCATAGGTGAGCGTGTCGCGTTCCTTCGGGATGTTGCCAAGCACATCGCTAAGTTCGTGCTGGTTGTCGCGAACCTCGCTCAGAATGTTGTCGTTCGCCTCATCACGCAGGTGCACGTGGTGACGCCATTCCATCGCCGCCTCCAGCCCAAGCGCAATCAGCAGGCCGATGGTGATGGTGAAGATATGTAGAAAGAAGTCGCGAACCGAGTGCGGCGTGTGTTCCGGCGCATGAACGTCAAGCATGGCAGCAGCTTACCGCGCTTCCCATGCGCTGGAGAGACTGGCAGCGACCCTGTTTGATCTTTTCAAGCCTCCCCATGGGTTCGAGGCAAGCCCGGCGTTGTCGAGTCGAACTGCCTGCGCATCCAATCACACATGCTCAGCCGGCGCAGCTTCGCTCGCACTGCCGCGCTCGCCTCCGCTGCAGCATGGGGAGCACCGCACGTCATGTCCGCCGCGAACGCCGCACCCGAAGCGGTCCACCTGCCCGAGAACGGCTGGATGCCCAACAACCCGCACCTGCCCGTGCTGCTCTACCGCAACGTGCTTCAGACTACGGGCGACGCGGCCACCGCGTGCGAAAGCCTGTTTCAGGCAAACGGCTGGCCGCCGCAGTGGCGCAACGGCGTCTATACCTTCCACCACTATCACTCAACGGCACATGAAATACTCGGCTTCACGCGGGGACAAGCCCGGCTCGTGCTGGGCGGTGAGGGTGGCCGTGAGTTCGACATCCACGCAGGCGACGTGCTCGCCCTGCCCACCGGGACCGGCCATTGCGAACTCTCCTGCTCCGCGGACTTCCAGGTAATCGGCGCCTACCCACCTGGGCAGCACTGGGACATCTGCCGCGCCGCACCAGATGCCGCGACGCGCAAGCGCATGGCGGCAGTACCGTTTCCAGCCTCGGATCCGGTCTCCGGAGCAGGTGGCGCGCTTGCCAGCCTCTGGCGACCGGCGTAGAGGAGCGACCCGCATCCACGACGCCGCGCTATCATCCAATCAGAAGGACCATGCGCCACCTCGCAGCCAATTCGCGCACTCGCTTGAGCCTCTTCTGGCTTGGCCTGGCTTACCCGCAGCATTAGCTGCACCCTGCCCGCGATCGCTGCGGCGTCGCCGCGCACTCCGCACCCCTGCAATCCATTCGCACCACGCCTGCGCGTATCGCGCAAGGAGCCCGCCACCATGTTTGACCGTCTGGAACAGCTCGAAGAGCGCTACAAGGAACTCGAGAAAGACCTCGCCGATCCTGCCGTGATCAGCGACCAGCAGCGTTTCCAAAAGGCCGCCAAGCAACACCGCGACATGGAAGCGGTGATCGAGCGTTACCGCGAATACAAGCGCGTGCAGGCCGGCATCAACGACGCGAAAGCGATGCTCGCCGAAACCGATCCCGACTTGCGCGAGATGGCCCGCGAAGAGCTTGCCGTCCTCGAGCCGCGCCTTCCCGAGATCGAAGAAGAGCTCAAGATCATGCTGCTGCCGAAGGATCCCAATGACGACAAAAACGTCGTGCTCGAAATCCGGGCGGCCACGGGCGGTGACGAAGCTTCCCTCTTCGCGTCCGAAGTCTTCCGCATGTATCTCCGCTACGCCGAGCAGAACCGCTGGAAGGTTGAGGTGCTGTCTGAAACGGAGTCCTCGGTCGGCGGCATGAAGGACGTCACCGCGCTGATCGAAGGCGACCGCGTCTACTCCTCGCTCAAGTACGAATCCGGTGTGCATCGGGTGCAGCGCGTGCCCGCGACCGAAACGCAGGGCCGCGTGCACACCAGCGCCATCACCGTCGCGGTATTGCCCGAGGCAGAAGAAGTCGACGTGAAGGTCGAACAGAAGGACCTGCGCATCGACACGTTCTGCTCCTCCGGTC
Organism: uncultured Terriglobus sp.; assembly: GCA_964249935.1. Lineage (GTDB taxonomy): Bacteria > Acidobacteriota > Terriglobia > Terriglobales > Acidobacteriaceae > Terriglobus. Next base: position 3,612 of record CAXUEG010000024.1, on the reverse strand, counting down.
CTGGCGGCCAGTCCGTCAACACCACCTACTCGGCCATTCGCATTACGCACCTGCCAACCAACACCGTCGTCAGCTGCCAGGATGAGAAGTCGCAGATCAAGAACCGTGAAAAGGCCATGCGCGTCTTGCGCTCCCGCCTCTACGAAGTGGAGATGGAAAAGCAGCATCAGGCTCAGGCCAGCGCCCGCAAGTCACAGGTCGGATCCGGCGACCGGTCTGAGAAGATTCGCACCTACAACTTTCCGCAGAACCGCCTGACCGACCACCGCATCGGCCTCACGCTACACCAGCTTGAATACGTGATGGAAGGCAAGCTGCAGCCGATTGTGGACGCCCTGGTCGCGCACGACACGGCGGAACGGCTCAAGGCCGAAGCGACTGCAGCCTGAGTGCGTAAATGCAACGATAGAGACCGGTCAAACAGCCGCGCTCTTCGTGCGGAACCGCACTACTTACATGCCGGGTTCTTTGCGTCCGTGACGACAAAGGTGATGCTCGCTGGCGCGAGTTCGAGGTCACCCTTGTTCTGCGCAACACCATGCAACGCAGGCAGGTCGCCAGCCGCATTCAATGCCAGCTCCGCCCCGTTCAACTGCACCGTGCTCGCCTGCAACGTGGTGGACGTAAGCGTGTAACGCTCACCCTTCTCCTGCAGAGAAATGTGTTGAGGCTGATTCGTATCCAGGTTCAACGCGAGCAACGTCACGCTACCAGATTTGTCCCTCGTGCATTGCGCAAACACCTTGACACTCGGCGTTGTGGCGGTGCCGGCATCGAGCACAGTTGTGCCCATCAGGTTGCGCCACAGCAGCGCCGCCCAATAGTTTGGCCGCGGCGTGAGCGTCTTCTCGTCGATCAAGCCATAGTCGCTCGCATCCAGTGTGTTGTGCATCACGACTTGCACGTTGCGCCGTGCAAGCGCGCCGAGCTGGTACAGGTAGCGGAAGGTGTCGAGATAGGTCGCCGCCCAGCGATCGCCACCACACGCCGCCTGCCCGGTTTCCGTCAGCCACATGGGCTTGCCCGGCGCGTACTTGTCGCGCAGCCCGGCATAGAACTGCTCAACCGTATCGGTGCGCGTCAGAAAGTCGTCTGTCAGCGCCTGCTCGGGTGAGGTGCCCATGTGCGCGCTTGCCGGTGCATGCGCGGCACAGCGCTCTGAAACCGCCGGATACATGTGGTAGGAAAAGATGTCTACCTCTGCAGCGCCCGTGCCGTTCAGCAACTGATCCGTAGGTAGCAGTCGCATGCCGCCGTCCCCCAACGACACACCTTCGCCCACCGAACCAGGCCCGAGTAGAAGTGCGCCCGGTGCGTCCTTGCGAAAGACCGGCTTGAACACCGCGAAGTCGCGCCCATACGCCGCGCCGTCGTAGCCCTTCGGAGCGCCTGCGACCGCGATAAATGTCGGCTCATTGATAAACTCCGCCGCGGCAATCGGCGCGCCGATGCTGTTTGTGTAACGCAGAAAGGACTCAGCCTGAGCCGGCTGCCAGAGACCGTTCGCATCCCGCGTGCCCGTCGTCACACTGAACGACGTCACAATCTTCGAGCCCGTCGCTTTCGCAAATGCAGCGACGCCCTGCCACTCTGCACGCGTCAGCACACCACCGAAGCCAGCCGGCGGCTGCGCGGGTGCGGGCGCGTCCGAATCCTGAAAATAAATCGTATTCGCCCAAGAGCCACTCACACGCAAGTAAGCCGGTCCGAGCGCCGCCGCTAACTTGCGCAATCTTGGATCGCGCAAATCTACGGGCGTGCGCTGCTCATACAGCGCCGGATCGATCCCGACCGAGGTCATGTTGGCCGGCGCTGGCATGTCTTTGACGGGCGTAGTCGTGTACGGCTTCCAGAACCTGCCGCCGATGACCTCGACCATCTCCACGTTGTACGACTGGAACCGCGGGTCGACCCTGCCGACCGCCTTCATCACGTGAGCATCGGTCTGCGCCGCGAGGTTAGCCGCGCAGCCTAGCAGGCCGACATACACCAGTCGAAACCGTAGTGTCTGCATCGCACAAACCCCTCCCCTTGAGAATGGCCTAGCAATGTAGCACCCCGCGCGCGGTCCTGGCTTTCTCTCTCCGATCGATACGCGTACTGTGACACACATGCTGAACTGCTCATGGCTGCGTTGTCTGTTGCGCATGCTCGTTGCCGTGTGCCTGGCGGGAACAACGGCGCGGCACGCCACGGCGCAGGATCAACCGTATGTGCTGCGCGTGCAGCAGAATGAGGTGATCGCGGACTTCTTCGCAGTGAATCACAGCAACTACCTTCCCGACCGGACCCTGACGGCGGCGGACGTGGTAGTGACGGATGACATGAAGCCCGTACCACTGACCAGCTTCACTGCCCCGGAGCAGGGTTCTCTTCGACCACTTGCCGTATGGCTGATCGCGCAATGCGATCTGAAATCTTGGGACAGTTCCGGATCACGATTTCTGCAAGGCCGTGCCGCCACCCTGATCGAGGGCCTGCACCGCCTGGATCCCGCCGACACAGTCGCCGCTGCGGGCTGGTGTGACAATGGGCAGCGACAGGTCGGCAAGCCAAGCCACGACTCGACTGCCGTCATCCAAGACCTGGAGCAGTGGACGACTCGCCAAAAATCATCGCTAAAAGCCACCAGGCGCGAGGGTGAGCTGACCCTGCAGCAGATGCTGCGCGACATTTCCGCCAGCGTCAGCACCATGCAGCCGCGTCCTTTACCCGTGCTCATCTTTCTGCACCAGGATGACACCGGCACGCAGGGCGATGAGTACCAGCGCGTCCTCGGCATTCTGCTGGAGCAATCGTCTATCTCCTTTTTGATCAGCGACGGCAAGGGAACCTATCAACCCTCGGCGGGATACTTGAGCGCAGGCAACGTCGCCCACATTCTCACGGCGCTTGCCGCGGATACAGGCGGCTCCGCACTGG
>CAXUEG010000024.1:0-680 GCA_964249935.1 uncultured Terriglobus sp. | reverse complement strand
TTGCCAGGTCGTTTGAGGACCATCCGAATGCCATGGGCGAAATAGTGGCCTCCATCGTCGACCGGCTCCATGGACGCTACCAATTCAGCTTTGTTCCGCAAAGGCCCGACGGCAACGTACACGCTCTTGCCATCCAGCTCAGCGGTACGGGCCGGTCGAAACACGGGGGTGTGCTGCTGCGAACCCGCACAAGCTACCTGGCGCCGCGCGGCAAGTGAAGTACCCTCAGGAAGCAAGCTTGCTGCCCGGCAGCGGACACAAGTTCGCTCAGAGGATCCCATGCAGCGCTTCGCGCTTACGTTACAACTACGCCCCGATCCCACGCTTGCCGACGAGTACGTTGCGCGTCATCGCGAGGTCTGGCCCGCCGTGCTCGATTCCCTGCGCGACAGCGGCATCCTGCGCAGCGAAATTTTCCGCAACGGTTACCAGCTCATCATGGTGCTCGACACCACCGACGACTTTACCTTTAACCGCAAGGCCGCCATGGACCAGGCCAACCCGATTGTGATGCGCTGGGAGAAAGAAATGGCGAAGTTCCAGGCCGTGGATGATGCCGACACCGACGCCAGCAAGCGGTGGGTGCTGCTCGAAAACGTCTTCCACTTCACAGCGTAGCGCAGCCGCCGCATCGGTTGCGAAAAGCGCATCCAACGCGAGCAGGGCGATGACGTTCTTCG
>CAXUEG010000023.1:17806-20854 GCA_964249935.1 uncultured Terriglobus sp. | reverse complement strand
AGTACCATCACCTCCGACGATGCAGTCTGGGCCAGGGTTGGCGTACAACCCCCAGCGTACGTGAATGTGCGCACCTATCTTTCCCGCTGGTGCCCCGAGCCGAATTTCGCTGTTCTGCATCGCAGCGCGCTTCAGCATACCGATTTAGCAGTGTGGCTAAATGCCCGCACAGTTCGCCTTCATCTTTCGGGCGAGGCCGTACAAGCTGTCGTGGCCCGCACACCAGCTGGCGCGGAGCACACATTCCGCGCGGACGACTTCATCTTCTGCCTGGGAGCTATCGAATCGTCGCGGTTTTTTCTTCAGCCGTATCAAGATATGCTGCCCTGGAATCAAAGTGGTCTGCTCGGCCGACACTTTCAGGACCATGTCGATTGCGATGCCGCAACGATCCTGCCGCGTGACGCCGCTGCACTCAGCCGCACCTTCGACGCGATCTATGTTCAGCAGCAAAAGTACCTGCCCAAGCTGCGGTTGGCTGAAGCGGAGCAGAAGCGACAATCATTGCTGAACGTCGGCGGCACCGTGTACACGCCACAACAGGCAGACACGTCTCATCGCCTGCGCCAAACCGTTAAATCTTTGCTGCGTGCAAAAGTACCGGAAGACGGGCTTGGGACGACGGTGCGGAATCTTCGCGAAACGCCCGCGTTGGTTCGGCAAGGCCTTCGTTACCTCGTGCATCACCGTGGTTCCCTGCAGACAACCAGGCCTTTGACCTTGCGAGTGCATTGCGAGCAGGAGCCTTGCGGCAACAGCAGCATTCGATTGTCGTGTGAGCGGGACCGGCTCGGCATGCAGCAGGCTACGGTGCATTGGGTCATCTCCGACAAAGAGCTCGACACCATTCGCAGCTTCACCCAAACTGTGACGCATGCCCTGGCATCCATCGCGGTCGTGCAGCCGCATCCGGACCTCTTCCAGAAATCCGCGGACTTTCGAGCCTCGTGCCAGGACAGCTTTCATCACATGGGCGGCATGCGCATGGACCCGTCCGCGAGACGCGGCGTGGTCGACACAAACTTGCGCCTGCACGGAACCAGAAATTGCTTTGTCTGCAGCTCGGCGGTCTTTCCTACTTCCGGCTTCTCCAATCCAACCCACACACTTCTAGCGCTCGCTGTCCGGCTCGCGGATCATCTTACCCGGTAGAGGAAGTCATGGAGACGATCTCAATCGCCGGTACGCAACGGCAGACGACGCGTTTAGGGTTCGGCTGTTCGGGAATTGTCGGCGGCCTGGAGCGCCGCCGCTCGCTTGCGCTGCTGGAGACCGCGTTCGACGCAGGCATTCGTCACTTCGACGTTGCACCGATGTACGGCTTCGGAACGGCCGAGGACGTCCTGGGTGAGTTCCTTCAGCGTCATCCAGGGGACGTTACTGTGACCACGAAATTCGGTGTACTGCCAGAGCGCCGGCACCCACTCGTCCGGTTGATCTACGGACTGGGAAGGCGCTTGTCACGAAGAGCGCAAAGCTCCACTTCGGCGCAAACAGTAGCGGCGGTTCGGTCTAAGCCGCTCATCAAGCTGCCATTTACGGCGGAACAGGCGACGAAGTCCTTGGAGCAAAGCCTGCGCCGTCTGCGAATCGAAGCGCTCGATCTTCTGCTGCTTCACGAAGTGGAGGCGGAGGATTTACAGGACGACAACTTGCTCACGTTTCTTCGCGACCAGGTTTCTCGCGAACGGATCCGTGCATTTGGAGTGGGCAGCGCACCATCTCTTCTGCCTGATCTGTTGAATCACAGGCCGGAGTACTGCAATGTCATTCAATCCGATTGGTCGGCCGTGGACGAGCAGCTGCAGCCCGGTGAGCACTTCCGCATCACGCATCGCGCGCTGAAGGGCGACTGGCAGCAAGCTTACGAACAGCTCCTCCGCTCGCGGGATCAGATGGGAGCCTGGTCTGACAAGGTGGGTGTCGATCTCCGCGATAAAGCAATCTGGCCCAGGCTGCTCCTGCGCGCTGCCTTAGCTGTGAATGCCGGAACTATCGTCCTGTTCTCGACCAGATCCTCCTCTCGCATCGGCGGCAATGTTGCCGCAGCGCAGGATGCTCACCTGACGCTGCCCGCGATTCGTCTGCGTCACTTGTTACGCGGCGATCAACAAGCGGTTTACGCGGATCAACGTATGGCCGGAAGTCTACAAGTGTCGCTCACAAGCAGCACTGTTCCGCAGCCGCGACACGATATGTCGTCTAATTAGTCAGGCGCCATGGCATTCAAAAGACCAGGCCCTGCACATTACTTCAGGAGATATGTCAATGACTATCACCTCTTCTTTTCCTGCTTTTACGCCAGTTATTCTCGCCGGCGGCAGCGGCACGCGCTTTTGGCCTCGCAGCCGGCGTGCCCGCGCCAAACAGGTGCTTGCGCTTGACGGTGAGCGCACCATGATTCAACAAACCGTGGATCGCCTGTTGCCGCTTGCCTCCCCTGACTGCATGTGGGTGGTTGCAAACAACGGAGTTGCCGAAGCGATTGCTGCTCAGCTACCGGAACTTCCACGTTCCCGCCTGCTGTGTGAACCGGTCGCGCGAAACACGGCGCCCGCATGTGGCTTACTCGCGTTTCTCGCGATGCGCGAAGATCCAGACACTGTGCTCGGCGTCTTTCCTTCGGACCAGGTGATCCGTGGAGAAGCGAACTTTACGGCCACACTTCGGCAAGCGATCGCCTTGGCTTCCACAGGACCGAACTTCGTTGTCCTTGGTATCGAGCCGACCCATCCAGAGACCGGCTACGGCTACATCGAGCTCGGATCCACTCAAGACCGTCATAGTTCAGGCGCGCGGGCCGTGCACTCCTTCACCGAGAAGCCAGACCTTGCGTCTGCCCAGAAGATGCTTGCGAGCGGGCATTTTGTATGGAACAGCGGGATGTTCGTCGCGCGGGCGCAGACCTTGTGCAAAGCCATTTACGAGCATGCCCCGCATATCGGCGCAACGCTGGAGGCGATCGCCGATACCTATGGCACGGACCAGTTCGCCGAGACCTTCGCTGCCCTTTACCCGTCCTGCCAGAACATCAGCATCGATTTCGCG
>CAXUEG010000023.1:11772-17776 GCA_964249935.1 uncultured Terriglobus sp. | reverse complement strand
CAACGCGCGCCGTCGGTTGTCCGCCGTGACGCGCTGCCAGAACATCAGCGTCGATTTCGCGGTGCTCGAGCCGCAATCCCGCAAGAGAGAGCAGTCTCACATGTATTGCTTTCCGGCCAGCTTTGAGTGGAAGGATCTGGGTTCCTGGTCTGCCCTGCATGAGCACCGGCGCGCCTGCTCCGCAGCCGACGCCGACCACAATGTGGTGGAAAGCCCCGCCGCAAGTGCCTTTCAATCCAAGGGGAACTATGTATACGCGCCAGGCCGGCACGTGGCATTGCTCGGTGTTCACAACCTCGTTGTTGTGCTGACCGACGACGCCGTCCTTGTCACAACACGGGAACACTCGCAGGATGTTGCTACCGTTGTTCGTAGCCTGTCGGAGACAGGCCACACAAACCTACTCTAGGAAGGGTTCGTAATTCCGCGTTCCGGCGCGAGATGGCCCAGCATTATCGAGCATCCAGGCGTTCCTAGGCAATTGCCTAGTCGTGTGATTCAGAGAATCTCCTTAGCCTTTTCACAACAGGCAAAACCCTGCAGCGTTGACTGCAGATCCAAGGAGATGAAGATGCCGGTCCCCCGTTTACCCTTTCTTCCGCCAAGCCGTCCTGTCAACATGATTCCCCCAACCCTGGTGCCACCCTTCATGCCACAGGCACCGGCGGAACCGGAGAGACCGCTGCCTCGCGACGTCAGCTCCCGCTTCGGCCTCCGGTTGCGCGAACTGCGGAAGCAAAACAACATGACTCAGTTGCGAATGGCCACAGTGTTCGGCATTGATCGCAGCTTCATCAGCGACGTCGAGCGTGGAAGAAAGTCAATCTCCCTGCCGATGCTGGAAATCATTGCGTTGGGCATGCGTATCTCCCTCTCCGATCTCCTCCGCGACTTGTAGGCTTCGGGTTACCCGGGACAGCCTCGTCGGGCTGTCCTTTTCGTTTGCACAGACACCGATCCGGCATCATGCGCGTGACAGGCTTGCTGGCTGCGCAGTGAGGACAGTTTCGAAGCCTCTGCGCGAGGCACTCAGTCCTTGCAGCTTCGCTGACTCGACGTGCCACGCAGGTCGCCATAAGTGAGCGCCCAGGGTGTAATGTCGCCCAGTGCCATAATGAATTCCTTCCCGCCGCTCCAGCACCTAGAAAGATCACCAGTGTCACCGACTTAAGTTCGCCGGTAACTTTGAGTTATAGCTTTCGTAATCAGCGAATTCATTCGCCAATCTCAATTTCCCTTAGCCGAGACACAGCGAGGAGTTATGGAGACCCTCATAGCGAGATACCCGCCCAGACTTGTGCAAATCTCGAATGATCCGCCGCTCGCAAGCAGTCGGTCGATGCTCTTGCGATCGGCAGGTTGGCACACTGTAACCTGCAACACACGAGACCTTGCCCCCGCCGACTTCGAGCGTTACGACCTATTGCTGTTCTGTCAAACCGTCTCCTTACAGGTGGTCAGCGGCATCGCCCGCACGGTTACAGCGCGCGGCAACCGAAGTACGGCGCTGCTGCGCATCGCTTGGGCCAATGACGTGAGCTTCGACCCGCGCTTTCGGACGCTCATTGCACCGGTCTCCCCCGGAGAACTCATCGAGAGCGCTCGGGCATCCGTAAAGTCGGCGGATGCAGCATTCCATTCCATGTTGTTGACAACCAGAGTGGAAGCGGTGCCGGCCTCCTGTGACGAACTTAGAAAGGCCTCTGCAGTCGCGCTGCATTAGACATTGGCGCCATTGCCAACGGTCAGACGGACCAGCACGGTGGTGCCCTCGCCGGGACGCGAGAGCAACTGAAGCGAACCGCCCGCGAGGCGAGCCCGTTCTTGCATACTGATCAGACCGAGCCCACCTCTTCCACGTATCTCCTGCACAGAGAAACCTGGCCCGCTATCGTGCAAGTGCAATACAAGTTCATTCGATGTCTGAAACACCTTCAGACTCACGTCCGCACCGGGGGCGTGCTTGACAACATTTCGCAGCGCCTCTTGCGCAATACGGTACAGCGACGTTGCAACATCCAGCGGCAACGGAGGCAAATGCCCCACGTGCACATCGATAATCATGCCCAGCTGCTCATATTCGCCGGTAAGGGAGTGCAGTGCTTCAGCCAGGCCAAGATCCGCGAGCACGGATGGATGAAGGCGATGGGAAATCTCTCGCAACTCACTCGCGAGTTCCAGTAAGCCTTCGCGCACCGCTTTGATCTTTGGCTGCGCTTCGGCGGGAACTAAACCGGGGAGTTCGGATATTTTCCAGCTGAGCAGTGCTACCCGCTGCCCGAAATCGTCGTGCAGTTCGCGCGCGATGCGACCCCTTTCGTCCTCTTGCGCGACCAGCAGATATCTCGAGAGCGCCTGCAACTCCTCACGCGTCTCTCCCAGTGCCTGGCTGGTCAGGTTGACCTTTGCTTGCAGTTCGTCCTGGCGTTCCTGAACCGCCTGCTCCGCACGCAAGATGGCGCTGATATCGAGAAACGTAGTCACTGCCCCCAGCATCTGCCCTTGTTCCAAGATGGGCGATGCGGCATCTTCGACGGGAAGGCTCAACCCATTCTTCGTAGCAAGCAAGAAGCGGCGCTTTGGAATGGATTCGCGGAGTTGGATCGCTTTGCGAAGCTGGCATTCTTCCAACAACTCCCCGCTCATGGTCGAAAGTGGATAGATCTCTTCGATGAAGCGCCCTGAAGCCTCGGCCTTTGTCCAACCTGTAATGCGCTCGGCCGCGGGATTCATAAACCGAACCCGTCCTTCCGGGTCCGTAGCGATAACACCATCTGTAAGGCTGCACATGGTGGTGGAGAACCAGCTGCGTTCCGCGAAAAGCCCTTTGGTCAATTGGTGCTGATTCAAGGCGATGCTTACCGCGGCATCCAGTTCCTTGGGCCGAAAAGGCTTATTGAGAAATCCATATGGACCGGACGCTTTTGCCCGCGCCAGCGTTTCACTGTTGATGTTGGCGGTGACAAAGATGACAGGCGTCCCCCAGTGTTGCCGGATCTGGTCCGCTGCCCATACGCCATCCTTTTCGCTGCGCAATTGAATGTCCATCAGCACAAGGTCAGGGCGCTCATTCTGCGCATGCAGTAGCGCCTCCTCCGCGGAATCGGCTACGGAAGTCACCACATAACCCAGTTCGTGCAAGCTGTTTTCGATATCCAGGGCAACCATGCCCTCGTCCTCCACAATGAGGATGCGGCTGCCTGGATCCTCATCAGCCATAGCAGTTGCGCGCACGTACGGCATTCCTACCCCCTGTGCCTGTCTTCACTTTGAATGCATCACGGCATCAGAGTCCACAGTCTTACCGTGATTGGAGCGGAGTGAGATGTTGCCACCAGCTAGCGATAGCGTTCGTAAGAGCTTCAACTCCCGAGAAAGGACCACAGCTTGAGTCCGGTGAGGAACCGGCACCGCTGCTGGATGCCTTGCGGGCACTCGAGCGGCTTGCCAGTTTGCGAACGCGGTTTCCAAAGCGGCTTAGGTTGTCCCGAGACGACTGGTGAATAAGTGGAGGCATTCAACCTTCTGCGTGCCCGCCCCGCATTGTGCTGCGTACGTCGTCCACTCCGAACCTGTCGCCAGGCGACGCCACTCGGGATCCGTCCACCACCTGAGAGCAGGTATGCGCTCCGGCATCCATCGCTGCTCCATAAAGATTCATGCGGTGTAGCTGCGCGTCCAGAACCGCTAATCCTGAGTCATACCTTCACCTTTCAAGTGGACACGGCCGTGCACGCGTAAGCCAAATCGACACAATACACGCTAAAGGGAAACGATGCCATGGGAGATGGCGTAGCGTGTCAGCTCAGCCGTGGTGCGCAGCCCGATCTCATTCATCAGAGCGGTTTTGTGAAACTCGACCGTCTTCGGAGAGATGCTCAAAGTCATCGAGATCTGCCGCGTGGTCTTTCCTTCCGCGACCAATTGCAAAACCTCGCGCTGGCGAACCGTCAGAGCTCCTGCACCCTGCCGCTTCTCTTCGCGCAGCTCCGAAACCGGTGCAAAGCCGACCAGTTCTTTCAACAGCGGAGTCACATACGTCTGACCTGCTGCTGCGCGCCGCAGCGCAATCAGCAACTCCTCGCTTGCGGACTGCTTGGACACATAAGCAGATGCCCCCGCGCGAAAGGCCGCTCTCAGGTACTGCGGGTCGATTTGCTGTGTCACAAACACCAGCTTGATTTGCGGCATGAGTTTGTGAATCTGCCCCGCCGCCTCGATCCCGTTCAGTTCCGGCATGCTGATATCCAGAACGATCAGTGCTGGACGCAGGCGTATCGCTTCCTCTACCAGCTGTCTGCCATTTGAAACAAGACCTATCACCTCATACTCTGCCCGCAGCAGGCCGGCAATGCCTTCCGCCAGCAGAGCATGATCGTCGGCAATCAGCACCCGTTTCATAACGCGGCATCTCTCCTGAAGACTCCATGACGGGACGCTGCCGCACTCAGCATCCCCGACACACGTTAAACCTGTGTACAGCAATCACCTGCCGTTGCGACCTAGGCATTACCCTAGGCAACCGCCATTGAACACGCTAATCGCTCCGGCACCTTTTTTGATGAGGCGACTGGCGCTTATGCGCGCTCCATCAGAACGGCTGGCAGCACTTTGGATTCTCCAGCCTGAATACTCCGCGCGTATTTTCAACGATTTCGCGGCAGTGAGCGCCTTCCAGGGGCCCGCCCATCGCGCACGTCCTGACTTCGAACTGCAACGTAACGGAAGAACTCAAACGTTCTGTGAAGCTGGAGCGCTGGACCGGTATGACATTGCCTCAACGCAGGAGGCTCCGCAACCGCGTGGCGCCCCGGCCACACTTGGTTTCTTACGCAAGTTGGCGATCAACTCGCAATGAGCTTATCCGGCGTAATTGGATACTCTCGGACACGCTTGCCTGTGGCGTTATAGATGGCATTCGCGATACAGGCAGCAGCCCCCGTCGCTCCGATTTCACCGATGCCGCGTGAGCCGACCGGGTTGAACTTGGTATCCGGAATGCCGAGCACGCTCACGTCCAGCACGCCCACATCGGCATTGACCGGAACGTGATACTCCGCCAGATTCGAGTTCACAATGCGGCCCGTTCCGGCGTCTACGATGCCGTGTTCGTGCGTCGCAAAACCGATGCCCCACGTAAGGCCGCCCATCAACTGATTCAGCCCGGTCTTCTGGTTCAGCAGCACGCCAACGTCATACACAGCGACCACGCGCCGCACCTTGACCATCCCGGTGTAGCGGTTCACGGCGACCTCAGAGAAGACGGCGCCCCATGATTGCATGGTCATGGCATCGCGGCTTTCGCTGGGCTCCGCCGAGCCCTGCGCTTCCACGGGCTGGTTCCCGTGGCGGGCGATCAGATCGACAAGTGAATCCGTCTTTCCCGGCTGCGACTTCGAGTAGAGCTGACCGTTCTTCACATCACAGTCGACGGCCTGCAAGCCATGCAGCGGCGAGCGTGCATCGTCCAGCGCAAGGTCGATCAGCTTCAGCTTCAGCTGCGTTGTCGCATCCTGGATGGCAGGCAGCACGGAAGCAGACGATTGCGAACCGCCAGAGACAGGAGCCTTCGGCAGCGTAGAATCGCCAAGCTTAACCTCCACCATCTTCGGATCCAGACCGAGGCCGGCCGCAGCCTGCTGCGCCATGATGGTGTAAGTGCCCGTACCCAGATCCTGCGTTCCCGAAGCGACAAACATCCTGCCGGCTGGTAAGAGGCGCACCAACGCCTGAGCCGCGCTCCGATTTGCCGGGTATGTCGCCGTCGCCATGCCATGCCCGACAAGCCACTCCCCCTCGATACGCTCGCCAGGCTTCGTGTTACGGCTTGCCCAACCGAACTTCTCAGCACCTTGCGCGTAGCACTGCCGCAGGTGCTTGCTCGACCAAGGCCGCTCACTCTCGCTGGGGTCCGTTTCCGCGTAGTTCTTCAGCGCCATTAGCCCGGGGCCCTCGTAAGCGTAGAGGCCCTAGAGGACCGTTGCATGGAGAACCAGGCCGGTGC
>CAXUEG010000023.1:2654-11762 GCA_964249935.1 uncultured Terriglobus sp. | reverse complement strand
CGGGTCCAGCTTCAGCTGCTCGGCCATCTCGTCCATTGCAATCTCGAACACGGCGGTGCCCGGGGCTTCTCCAGGCGCACGCATGAACGTGGAAACGCCCAGGTTCACCTCCACAACCTTTGCCGTCACCGAGTTAGCCCCACTCTGGTACAGCTTCCTGGCAATGTCCTCGGTGTGCTCCACAAAGTCTTCCAGAACCGAGGCGTTCATCACGTTGTCGTGCTGGATGCCGAGCAGCGTGCCGTCTTTCGCCGCAGCCAGGCGAATGTGGTTGATGGTCGATGGCCGGTGACCCACCGGACCAAACATCTGCTCACGCTCGAGCACCAGCTTGACCGGTCGATTGGTTACCTTCGCCGCGATCGCGCAAAGCGGCACGTGCGACCACATGGAGCCCTTGCTACCGAAGCCACCGCCCACCACGGGATCGATGACATGCACGAAGTCCACGGGGATGTTCAGCGTCTTTGCCAACGACATCTTCACACCGGAGATGTACTGCGTCGCGTCGTAGACCGTGACCTTGTCGCCCTGCCACCAGGCGATGGTCGCGTGCGGCTCCATCGGATTGTGAAACTGGATGGGCGTGACATAGGTGTTGTCGACTGTGACGGCAGCCTTTTGAAATGCTGCCTGAATGTCGCCACGATGATTGCTCGCAGGGTCCTTGCCCGGGTTCTTGGGCCAGCGCGCCTCACCCAGCCGCTTTTCCCATTCCAGCTTCGCCGGCTGCGGGGCGTATACCGTCTTCACCATGTCTGCCGCGGCTTTCGCCTGGTCCAGCGTCTTCGCAACTACCACCGCAATTGGCTGACCGTTGTATGCGACCTCAGTGCTTTGTAGCAATGTCAGACTGCGACGCGCAGGTGGCTGGGCCGGCCCTTGGCTTAGCTTCGGCGCGTTGAATGGCGTAATCACGGCAATCACGCCCGGCGCTTTGCTCGCCGCTGCGATGTCCATACTCTTCACATTGCCCGCCGGGATGGTCGCCTGGATGATGTAGGCATAGGCGAGATCGGATTTTGAGAAGGGTCCGGTAAACTCGGCGGCGTATTTTGCCTTGCCCGTGACCTTGGCGATGCCTTCGTAGCGATAGTCAAGCTGCGGACTCAGCTTTGGCGGTTGGCTCTGCTCCTGTGCGAGGTCGATCATGCGGTCTCCGACGTGCCCTGACTGGCGAGGGTGAGGGCGCGAACGATCGTCTGCTTCGCGAGCTCAACCTTGAATTGGTTGTATTGATAGCCATGCGCACCACGCAGCAATGTGTCGGCAGCGCGAGCGAAAACTTCGGGGCTGGCGGGCTGGCCGGCAAGCATTGCCTCTGCCTGTGGCACACGCCAGGGCTTATGCGCCACGCCGCCCAAGGCAATGCCGGCGGAACGAATCGTGCCACCATCCATCTCCAGGCCGGCGGCAACAGATACCAACGCGAACGCATAGCTGTTCCGGTCGCGCGATTTCAGATAAAAGGCGTTCTTCGCGAATTTTGCCCTCGGGAGCGTAACCGCGGTGATCAACTCACCGTCACGCAGGTTCGTATCGCGCTGCGGCTCGCTCCCAGGCAGTCGATGAAAGTCGGCAAACGGAATCGTCCGCTTTCCTTGCGAGCTCTCCACCTCCACCGTCGCTTGCAGCGCTGCCATGGCCACGCACATGTCCGACGGGTTTGTGGCGATGCAGGTTTCGCTACTGCGCGGCCCCTTATCGGTCTGCCCCAAGATCGCGTGTATACGGTTGTAGCCCTCCAGCGCTTCGCAACCCGATCCAGGCTGGCGTTTGTTGCAAGCCGGAAAAGCCACATCCGTGAAGTAATAGCACCGGGTACGCTGCAGCAGATTTCCGCCGGTGGTTGCCATGTTGCGAAGCTGTGGGGACGCACCACTCAACAAGGCCTGCGAAAGCAGCGGGTAATTGCTGCGAATGAGGGGATGGTTCGCCAGGTCGCTGTTACGAACCAGCGCACCGACCGACACGCCTCCGTCCGCAGTCGGGGTGATCTCGGCAAGCGGAAGGTGGTTGATGTCTACAAGAGTCGACGGCTGCTCAACCCGGTACTTCATCAGGTCGACCAGGTTCGTCCCACCGGCTAGAAAGCTGGCGTTGGCAGCCTTGACGTCATCCAGAGCCTGCGCGTTCGAAGCCGCGCGGCTATACACAAAGGTGTTCATGCAGAGGCTCCATGCGCCGCGGCACGCACGGCCGCGACGATGTTGGGGTAGGCACCGCAGCGGCAAATATTGCCGCTCATGCGCTCGCGAATTTCATCGTCTGTCAGCTCCGGCCTGTCGCTATGACCGGTTTGCCAGCTGACAATGGAAATCTCACTCTGCGCCTGCTCTTTGAGCACCGCAGTAGCCGACATGATCTGACCCGGCGTGCAGTAACCGCACTGGTAGCCGTCGTGCAACAGAAATGCCGCTTGCACCGGGCTCAGATCTTCGACCCGCTTCGGGTCGGCGTTCTTTGCCAGGCCTTCGATCGTGGTGATCTCAGTGCCTTCCGCAGCATAAGCGAGCGTGAGACAGCTGTTCACACGCCGTCCATCCACCAGAACGGTACACGCGCCACACTGACCGTGGTCGCAGCCTTTCTTTGTGCCCGTCATATCCAGGAATTCGCGCAGCGCGTCCAGCAACGACGTACGCGAATCCAGGGTCACTGTCTGCGACCTTCCGTTGATCTTCAGCGTGACTGGCTTGGTGTTGACCGCATCCTGTGCCTCGGCGAGTGCTGGCGCGTCCAGGGCCAGCGAAGCGGCCAGCGCGGAGGAAGCTTGCAGGAACCGGCGACGGCTTAGTTCAGAAAAGAGTCCGTGCCGCTGCAACGCCTCAACGTCATCCACACCGTCCGCGTCTGAGACGTCGCCGGGCGCATTAGAATGCGGCACTCCGCTGGCTTGAGCTACCGGTTCGTAAACACTCGCCAGAGCGCCGGGATCCGCCTCGGCAACCTCGTCGAAACACACTTTCTTACTCATCGGGCCCACGTTGTCCCCTCATGCAACATCCTTGCTTGCTCAAGACGCTGTACTGTAAGAGACGCTATTTTCCAGTGCCGCGTTATCGCTCCCCAAACTAGGCGAAATTACATGTTTTGAACCGCTTAGTTTCAAACTGTGGCAAGCGCCATCCAATGGAGTAAGGGTTTAAGCGACATGTGGCGTGAACGAAGAAGACTTGTCGAGATGTGGCATGCGGGCCGTGCCGCGGCGATGGCCACTCTTGTCGCGGTGGATGGCTCGAGTTATCGCAAGCCGGGCGCACGCCTCATGGTGGCCACCGATGGCGAATACGTCGGTTCCATCTCTGGCGGCTGCCTTGAGGCGGAGTTGGCGCGTAAAGCGCGCTGGCTGGTGCGCGGTGGCGTATCTGTGCAGCGCTACTCCACGGCCTTCGACGATACGAGAGACATCCCCTACGGCCTGGGCTGCGGCGGCACTGTTCAGGTCCTGCTGGAACCGGCGAACACGCCGGAGTTCGAAAGCCTCATGGACGCACTTGCCAACTCGCTAAACGGTGAGGCTTCGAACGTGTATACCGCGCTTCCCGAAGATGGCCGTCCGTTCTTACGTGTAATTCGGGCCGAGGCTGGTGAAGCGGAAGCACAGTTTACCGGGTCGAACATACATCATGAATGGCTCGAGCCACCGCCAAGGCTCCTTATCTTTGGCGCCGGCAACGACTCTCAACCGTTGGTGAGCATGGCTGCTTCCATAGGTTGGCGCGTCGTGGTCTGCGACGGCCGTGCTCAATGGGCCAGGCCAGAGCGCTTTCCTGAGGCGGAGCGCGTCGTTGTCGCCAATCCCGACGTTCCGCTCGCGGTACCGGTGCAGAAAAATGATTTCGCCGTCGTGATGACGCACAGCTTCGAGCAGGATCGTGAGTGGCTCCGGGTGCTGCTGCCCCAGGGAATGCAGTACCTTGGCCTTCTCGGCGCCAGACATCGCAGCGCTCGTCTTGCCGGGGAAGTTGCGGCCCTGCTCGCATGGCCAATCGAAAAGGTTTGCGAGCACCTACGCGCTCCTGTGGGGCTCGATCTGGGCGGCGATGGCGCTGAGACGATCGCCCTCTCAATCATTGCGGAGATGCAGGCCTGCGCCGCGCGCAGACCGTTGCTCTCGCGCCGCATGGCACCTGCGGAAGTTGCGGAACAGATGACCCGTGCCGAAAGCTCCGACCGCTTCCAGGCGCAGTGCACGATGTAAAGGTCGCCACCGCCGCAGTAGTTCGGGCCTGGCGAATCAACATCCACCGCTACCGGCTCAGCCCGCATCAGAGTTCGTCAGGACATGACAATGAAACTTGCGGACGTACTTCTGGGCAGGCCACTGGCCACTGCGGCGGAGCACGACGAACACATCGGCGTCGCCGCCGGGATTCCGATCTTCGGCCTGGATGGTCTGACCAGCGCCGCATATGGGCCTGAAGCTGCCATGACGCTGCTCATACCGCTCGGCTTTGCGGCCGGCGTCCATACGTGGCTGCTGCCAATCTTTGGCGCAATCCTTACACTGCTTGTCATCCTGTACTTCAGCTACAGGCAGACCATTGAAGCGTACCCGAATGGCGGCGGATCGTTCACAGTAGCGAGTGAGAACCTGGGCGATGGCGCGGGCCTGCTTGCCGCTGCTGCGCTCATGATCGACTATATCCTCACGGCTGCGGTCGGCATTTCCGCCGGCACAACTGCGCTCGTCAGCGCTCTTCCGGCCCTGCACCCGCACCAGCTTTCACTTTGCCTGCTGATTCTGGCCCTGATTGCGCTAGTCAACCTGCGCGGCGTCAAGGAATCCGGCTTTGCCTTTATGCTTCCGACCTTCCTTTTTGTTGGAACACTGACAGCAACCATTGGTGTGGGCGTGTATCAGTACTTCGCCACCGGCGGTCACCCGGTCGCCGTTGCCGCGCCGCCACCGGCAGTTCCGGCAACTATGCAGCTGATGACACTATGGCTGCTGATGAAAGCCTTTGCGAGCGGGTGCGCGGCGATGACCGGTGTTGAAGCCGTCTCCAATGGTGTGACCGCGTTCAAAGAGCCGCGTTCGCACCATGCAAATCAAGCGCTTACTGTGATTATCGGCATCCTAATCGTTCTCCTTCTAGGTCTCTCCTTTGTGGCGAAAGCTTATGGCGTGAGCGCCATGGACCCGGACGCCACCAATTACCAAAGCGTGTTGTCCATTGAGGTTGCTGCCGTCTTTGGCCGCGGTTGGTTCTATTTCGTGACCATGGGAAGCGTGCTCGCCGCGCTGGCTTTCAGTGCCAACACCGCCTTTGCGGATTTTCCGCGTATGGCTCGCGCCATCGCGCTCAAGGACTACTTTCCACACGTGTTCATCATCCGCGGCCGCCGGCTACTCTTCTCGCATGGCGTTTATGCGCTGGTCGGCTTCACCGCGGTCATTCTCATCATCTTCAAAGGCGTCACGGATCGTCTGATCCCGCTGTATGCCATCGGTGCCTTTCTGGCGTTCACCCTGAGCCAGGCAGGCATGGTCAAGCATTGGATGAGGTGCCCAAGCGAGCCCGGCCGTAACCTGAAGCTCTTCTTGAATGGTTTGGGCGCGGTCGCAACGGGCACCACGCTCATCGTTGTACTCGTCGCCAAATTCACCGCCGGCGCATGGCTCACCGCTATTTTGGTACCGATGATCATTGCCTTGATGCTCAGCATCAAGAAGCACTACGCACGTGTCAGCGCAGAAACAGCAGACCCAACTCCGCTGCGCACCACGGGCCTGCAGCATCCTATCGTCGTCATTCCCATGGCGCGCTGGGACAAGCTGAGCGAAAAGGCGATGCGCTTCGGCATGATGATGCGCAAAAACGTCAAGGTCGTGCACGTCGAGAGCGACGAGGGCAATCAGTTAGCGCCGGCATGGGAGTCGCAGGTGCTCACTCCGATTCGCGAGAGCGGCCTGCCCGAACCGGAACTCGTCAACATCGAAAGCAACTACCGCTACGTCGTTTCGCCGATCATGGATTACCTGCTGAAGCTGCAGGCCAAGAACCCCGGCTGCAAAGTCGCGGTACTCTTGCCGGAACTGGTGGTCGATCACTGGTGGTGGAACTTCCTGCACAACCAGCGCGTGTCGCTTCTCAAGCTGCTCTTGCTGTTGCGCGGCAATCAACGCATCATTGTCGTCAACATTCCGTGGTACCTGTAGCCTTCAACGGGCGTGACAGTCAGGGGTAGAGCCGCTCGTGCGACCAGTGCTCGCCATTCCGGCGGAACAGCATGCGGTCGTGCAGGCGATCTTTGCCGTCGCTCCAGAACTCAATCCGACGCGGCACCAGCAGAAATCCGGCCCAGGCTTCGGGGAGCGGCACCTCGATGTTGCCGAGCGTCTCCGCATAGTCCCGCACAGCTTTATCTAAAACCTCGCGCGAAGACAGCGGCTGGCTCTGAAGCGACACCGCCGCTGCGATCTGACTGCCCCGGCTCCGGCTGTGAAAGTAGCGCGCCGTCTCTTCCCGGCTCAGCTGCTCTACATGGCCGGCGAGGCGCACCTGCCTGCGCAGCGATTTCCAATGCAGGCACATCGCCGCCTTCGGATTCGTGAGCAGCTCCTCACCTTTCTGACTGCCCCGATTGGTAAAAAACTGAAGGCCGCGATCCTCGACGCCTTTGACCAGCACCATACGAACGCTCGGAACACCATCAGGCGTTGAAGTCGCCAGTGCCGCGGCGTTCGGGTCGTTCGGCTCAGACGTTTCTGCGAGCGCAAGCCATTCCCGAACGACTAGCATCGGCTCTTGCGGCATGTTCTCAAAGAGGTCCATCCCGATTAGGACGGCTTACTTCCGTCAAGGGTCCTCCAGCGTACCGGAACAATGTGGCGCGGTGAAACTGTAACTGGTGTGAATTTCAGCGCGCCACTGCAGTGTCCAGAACGCTCTTGAAACACAGCAGTCGCGCACCTGAACAGACCTCACCGGCACAACCGCAACTTTGCTTTTCGGAATCTTCATGCGTTTTCTACGGACTTCCTATGCTCGAAGGCAGTCTCATAGGTGGGTTGGCATCTCGTGATCTCTATGGCTGCGGCTGAGCGCGGGTGAAAGCCAGCTCGCGACCCGTTCCGCAGCACGTCTGAGGAATGAGCCCGCTTGCCAAGCGATGGGGCATCATAGAAAAGTGGAACAGATTCGACCTGGATTGCTCCAAAACTGTGCGGTGCGCATGAGCCCCGTGCGACGCTGGCTTACGTGCATCGCTGCCGCAGGCGTGCTTCTGTCCGCATCGGGCTGCCACAAAAACGAGGAAAAGCGCGAAGCCGCGGAAGCGCCGCCAAGCACACCACAAGTGGTGCCGACCGGATCCGACGACATCGTCCAAGTCTCCGGCGCCAATCGCTTTCCACTCATCGGCGTCCATGAGCAGCAGGTCTACGACACACTCAACGTAACCGGGTCCGTGCAGCCGGACGTGTCGCGCGAAGTTCCCGTTCTGTCCATTGCCAACGGCCGGGTCGTCGCCCTCCACGTGGGCCTGGGCGACACGGTACGTAAAGGCCAACTCGTCATGGAGGTGCAGTCGCCCGACGTCGCTCAAGCCTTCCTCAGCTACCAGACCGCACTCTCCAATGAGAACCTGGCCAACACTACGCTTACCCGCGACAAGCTGCTCTATGACAAGGGCGCTATCGCACAGAGCCAGCTCCAGGTCGCGCAAAACGGCGAGGACGACGCCCGCGCCGCCCTGCGTGCCGCCGAACAGGAACTCCGCATCCTGGGTGTCGACAAAAACCATCCCAGCGACACCGTCCGGGTCTACGCCCCCATTTCCGGCATCATCACTGCCCAGAACACCACGGCGGCCGGTGCCGCGGGCCTCAATATTGCCGGCGTTGGTGGCTCTTTCACCATCGCCGATCTGTCGCACGTGTGGGTCATCTGCGACGTTTATGAGAACGACCTTGCGGAGGTGCACCTCGGCGAACAGGCCGACATCCGCCTGAATGCCTACGCCGACAAAGTCCGCAGCGGCACGGTCTCCAACATCGGCGCCATCCTCGATCCTTCGCTACGCACAGCCAAGGTACGTATCCAGGTACAGAATCCCGACAATCTGCTGCACATCGGTATGTTCGCCACCGCGACCTTTCACGGCAAGAACGCCCATACCGCCGCCGTCTTGCCCGGCATCGCCGTGCTTCACCTGCACGATCGCGATTTCGTCTATGTGCCTTCGAATGCGGCGGGCACCTACCGTCGCGTGGCGGTCCGCGTCGCGCAAACCTTTCCGGACGGCAGGGTCGAAGGGAGCAGCGGTCGGAACGCCGGTGATCAGGTGGTCAGCAATCCTCTCGAGCTGCAGAACACGGCGGCTCAATAATGATCCGCAGGCTCGTCGATTTTGCACTCGACAATCGGTTCATTGTCGCAACCGTCGCCATCCTGCTCTTCGGTTGGGGCATCATCTCGTTCCACAATTTGCCCGTCGAGGCCTACCCGGACGTGGCGAATAACTATGTCAACGTGATCACGCAGTGGCCGGGTCGCGCCGCCGAAGAAATCGAGCAGCAGGTCACTGTACCGCTCGAGATCGGATTCGCCGGCATTCCTCACATGACCAGCCTCCGGTCCACTTCGCTCGCCGGCCTGTCCAGCGTGACCATGATCTTCGATGACAGCAGCGTGAACGACTGGAACCGCGAGAAGGTCGTCGAGCGGCTCACGCAGGTCACGTTACCGAGCGGCCTGCAGCCGCAGATCGGCACCGATTGGAGCCCAGTCGGCCAGATTTACTGGTACACGGTTGAGAGCACCAATCCGGCCTTTGACACCATGGCGGTGAAAAGCATCGAGGACTGGACGCTCGAAAAAGAGCTGCGCACCGTACCGGGTGTGATCGACGTTTCCAGCTTCGGCGGCCCCACGCGCGAGTACCAGGTGACGCTCGATCCGGACAAGCGCGGCTATCCCAAGACGGACGCGGAGAAAGACGCGACCCTCAAGAAGATGGTCCACTTCCAGATGTCCAACTACCTGCTCGCCGACCTCAAGCTCGCCGAGGCCAAGAAGCAGATCGTCCACCGCTACGACCTCGTCACCAAGCGCCTGGCCGAGAAGAAGCCCGAGGACTGGGTGGTCAACTTCGCCGAGG
>CAXUEG010000023.1:0-2644 GCA_964249935.1 uncultured Terriglobus sp. | reverse complement strand
TGGTGCTCGACCCCAACAAGCTTGTCAGTTACGGCATCAACATCGCGCAGGTCAAGCAGGCACTCGCCGCCAACAACACCAATGCCGGCGGCAGCTTCATTGAGCAGGGCGCTCAGCAGATCAACGTGCGAGAACTCGGACTCTACCGATCCGTCGACGACATCAACAACACGCCCCTCAAAGCGCAGAACGGCACCGCTCTCCGGATTCGCGACGTCGCCACCGTGACGCAAGCGCCAAAGGTCCGCCTGGGACAGATCGGCCGCGCGGAGCGGCGAACCGATGGCAAGCTGGCGGACAATGCCGACGCGGTTGAGGGGATTGTCGCCTTACAGAAGGGCGCAAACTCTGACGAAACACTCGAGGGTATCCACGACAAAGTCAACGAGTTGAACACCCGCGTTCTGCCGCGCGGCATAAAGCTTGTTCCTTTTCTCGACCGTTCCGACCTGCTGCACTTGACCACGCACACGGTGCTGCACAACCTGACGGAGGGCATCGTCCTCGTTGTCATCATCCTGTTCCTGTTTCTGGGCAACCTGCGTGGCGCGCTGATCGTGGCGCTTACCATTCCCTTCTCGCTACTGTTCGCCTCCATCTGCCTCGACCTGCGCAACATTCCGGCCAACCTGCTCTCGCTCGGCGCTCTCGATTTCGGCATGGTCGTCGACGGCGCCGTGGTGATGGTCGAAAACATCGTGCGCCATCTCAGCCACGCCCGTCGCGAGAACCTTACCGTCCGCGAACAGATCCGCTGCGCCGCGCATGAGGTGCAGCGCCCCGTCTTCTTCGCGATCGGCATCATCATCACCACTTACCTTCCGATCTTCACGCTGGAATCGGTCGAAGGACGTCTCTTCAAACCCATGAGCTGGACGGTCGCCTTTGCCCTCCTTGGCGCGCTCATCTTCTCCATGCTGCTGGCGCCCATGCTGGCCAGCTTTCTTTTCCGCAACGGCACGTCCGAATGGGAAAACCCCGTTCTGCATTGGGTCACGCAGCGCTACCGCCACTCCGTGCAGTGGGCTATCGAGCATCGCAGAATCACCGTAGGTGCCGGCGCGCTCGTGCTTCTCACTTCGGCCATCATCCTGGTCACCGGCGTCATCGGCTCCGAGTTTCTGCCCCACCTGGACGAGGGCGCCATTTGGGTCCGCGGCACTCTTGCTCCCTCGGTCGGTCCCCAGGAAAGCCTCGCCATATCGAATCGCACGCGGATCCTGCTGTCCTCTTTCCCTGAGGTGGTCCAGGTCGTCAGCCAAAACGGACGGCCTGATGACGGCACGGATCCAACCGGCTTTTTCAACACCGAGTTTTATGTCGACCTGAAACAAAAAAATGAGTGGCGGCCAGTGTTTCGGGAGAATAAAGACGAGCTCATCGGTGCCATGAACCGCGACCTGAGCCAAATTCCCGGTGTCATCTGGAATTTTTCGCAGCCCATCTCCGACAACGTGGAAGAAGCCGTCAGCGGCGTGAAAGGCGAGCTCGCCGTCAAGCTGTATGGCACCGATCTGAAGGAGCTTGAAGCCAAGGGCGACCAGATCGTGCAGGTCATGGGCACCGTGCGCGGCATCCATGATCTCGGCCTCTTTCGCGTCATCGGCCAACCCAATCTCAACTTCGTCGTCGACCGCGATGCCGCCGCGCGCTTTGGCATCAACGTCTCCGATGTGCAGGACGCGATCGAAACTGCAGTCGGCGGTGCAGCGGTTACCCAGGTGCTCGAAGGCGAGGCCCGCTACGACGTGACCACGCGCTACGCGGGCCCGTACCGCTCCACACCAGAGGCCATCAGAGACATTCGAATCGTCTCCCCCTCCGGGGAGCGCGTCTCGCTGGACCAGGTGACCAGGCTGGAGGCTCGTGACGGTGCCGCCGAGATCTATCGCGAAAACGGCTCGCGCTATGTTGCCATCAAGTACTCGGTGCGCGACCGCGACCTGGGCTCCACCGTCGAGGAGGCCATCAAGAAGGTGAACGCACGCGTTACGCTGCCACCCGGCTACAAGCTGGACTGGGCCGGCGAGTACGAGAGCCAGAAACGTTCCTCACGCCGCCTCCTCATCGTTCTGCCCATCACGCTCCTGCTCATCTTCATCATCCTGTACACCATGTTCGGTTCAGCCAAATGGGCCACGCTTATTCTTGCCAATCTGTCCATGGCACCCATCGGCGGCCTGCTCGCACTCTTGCTCACCGGGACGCACTTTTCTGTATCGTCCGGCGTCGGTTTTCTCGCGCTCTTTGGCGTTTCGGTGCAGACCGGCATCATCATGATCGAGTACATGAACCAGCTCCGCTCCAACGGCAAGCCACCCGAAGAAGCCGCGATCGAGGGTGCCGTCCTCCGCCTCCGTCCCATTCTTATGACGATGCTGGTCGCCACGCTTGGCCTGCTTCCAGCGGCACTCTCCCACGGCATCGGCTCCGACTCGCAGCGGCCCTTCGCGATTGTGATCGTAGGAGGTCTGGTAGGCGCGCGGATCATCAACATCTTCCTCCTGCCCACACTTTACGTCTGGCTCTCCCGCAACGAAGACCGCCTGCCCGCGCCCGACGAGGAGTTTGCAGCATGACTTCCTCCCGCTTACTCCTTCGGCTCGGCCTCGCCGCAGTCCTGCTTGCATCTACACCGCCGTGC
>CAXUEG010000022.1:0-21422 GCA_964249935.1 uncultured Terriglobus sp. | reverse complement strand
GAGAAACGCCGTTGTAATCAGTTGAGCGCGCTTCACTCCGGGACGCTACCACCCGCGACACCGACCACCGTTCTTACCTGTACCGTGCGACACGAGAGCGGGCACGTAAGTCAATCTGACTGCGCACCCTCCGACGAATGTCGAGCTTTACGAGGCGAAGCGGATTCGGAACCTCGCGACCCGAATTTTTCATCGCGAGCACTACGGGCGCAAGTACAGGCGATACTCGTTGTCGAGACCCTCGTTCGAGAGCACGTTCGCAAGCTCTTTAATGGCGACGTCAAGTCTTCATTGCGTGCCGACTTGAGGTTTGTGGCAAAGTCGATCTAATCGCCGCGAGCAACAAGTAGAATCGGTCTCCAAGAGGAGTGGACAGATGAAGCGTCGTAACTTTCTCAAGCAGGGAGCGGCCGCCCTGGCCGTTTTAAAATCGACCGCGGCACACGCGGCAACGCTGGATCGCATGCAGCCGAAGACGGGCAAGGAGCCTTCGCTTCAGACCGTGACGACAGTCAACGGCATCGCGCGGCGCAAGCTTGGCCACTCGGACGCGCAGGTTTCGATCCTCGGCATCGGCGGGTACCATCTCGGCCTGGCGTCGGTTGCCGAACAGGATGCCATCGCGATCATCCGGCGTGCCCTGGATGAGGGCATTAATTTCCTGGACAACTGCTGGGACTACAACGATGGCGTGAGTGAAGACCGCATGGGTAAGGCGCTTGCAGGCGGGTACCGTGACAAAGCCTTCCTGATGACCAAGCTGGATGGTCGCACCGGAGCCGCAGCGCGGCAGCAGCTTGAAGATTCATTGAGACGCCTCCGGGTCGACCATATCGACCTCGTGCAGATTCACGAGGTCATCCGGTTGGGCGATGGCGAACAGGCGTTTCAGCCGGGATATGTCGTCGACGTGCTGCGCAAGGCGAAGGAGCAGGGCAAGATCCGTCATATCGGCTTTACCGGACACAAGAGCCCGCAGATGCACCTGAACATGATTGAGGCGGCGGACAAGCATGGTTTCGTCTTTGACACGGTGCAGATGCCGGTGAACGCGTTGGATGACCACTTCGACAGCTTTGGGCAGAAGGTGCTGCCGGTAGCACGCCAGCACGGCATGGCGGTGCTGGGCATGAAGTCGTTCAGCAACGGCCTGATCCTCAAGACGAATACCGTAACCCCCGCCGAGGCTCTGCATTATGCGATGAGCACGCCCGTGACGGTGACGATCACCGGTTGCGACTCGATGAAAATACTGGAGCAGGCGCTTGGCGTCGCCCGCAACTTCAAGCCGCTGGACAGCGCGCAACAGCTTGCCATCCTGCAGAAAACTGCTGCGGTGGGCGTTGACGGCAAGTACGAGGCGTATAAGTCGTCGCACATCTACGACGGCACCATCAACAATCCCCAATGGTTGGGATAAGGCGCCCAACTTCCGCTCTACTCTGCTGATCGCAAACTACCGGCGATCGAAGTAGCGGGATACGCGGTCGCCTGCAACTGAATTCCCTGGACTAGGGGCACCAGCACAGGACCACGCTGATCATCACGTCCGGACGGAAGTGCTGGTAGCCATAGCCTTACGCGCGAGCGCGCGGCGAGACAGGGATCGTGGACTAATCAAGGAGGTCAGGTTGCTCCCGGACGATCATGTCCCACAGCGGCTGGTACTGGAACCAGCCGACGCGCGGATTGCCGACCTGCCGGTGCGCAATGCGGGCGCTTTCCGGCGAGATCAGGACCGGTTTCCCGACCGACTCCGCAAGAAACTGAGCCTGGCAGGTACGGTCGAGCGTGATGAAGAACCAGGCTGCCTCGTCCACGGTCTGACCCACGGTCAGCATGCCGTGGTTTTGCAGAATGCAGGCCTTGTTTGTTCCCAGCGCCTCGGCAATCCGGTCGCCTTCCGACATGTCGTACACGACCCCGGTGTAGTCGGCGAACAAACTATGGTCCTCGTAGAAAGCACAGGCGTCCTGTGTCAACGGATCCACAAGCCTGCCAAGAGAAGACCAGGCTTTGCCATAGAGCGAATGCGCGTGCGCTGCGGCAACCACATCGGGCCGCGCCATGTGAACGCGGGAATGGATCGCAAACGCAGCCTCATTGATAGGTCGTTCCCCTTCCACGACATCGCCTCGTTCATTGACCAGAACCAGGTCTGAAACGCGGATGTGACCGAAGTGCAGGCCGAACGGATTGACCCAGAAATGATCAATATGCTCTGGGTCACGAACGGTAATGTGCCCGGCTACGCCCTCGCTGAATCCGAACTTCGCAAAGAGCCGGAATGCGGAGGCAAGCCGCTGCTTGCGGTGCAGCCGCTCGTCCGCGACGTTTGCAAACACCGGCGGCTCGGGTGTTTTCGCGACCTTGATCTCGGATGGCTCAATCTCTGGGGAAAGCATGCTACTTGCCATGTTCAGAGTCACTCCAGGGTTGTCGTACGTCGAATCTTAGACGCTGGCAGGCCGGATCACGGTTCTAAAATGCTCAATAGGAGCCGTGTACCCGTCTGCGTTTGTACTGTTCATGAGACTGTGAACGCGCTTGCTGTTCAGGCAGTGCTTCAGATGAGGAAACAATGCGATGGCCCGAGAGAAACTCCTCCAGATCGATCCAAGGGACAATGTCGTTGTAGCACTGGCCGATCTTTCGGCCGGCGAACCGCTTACCCTGGCCGGCATCACATACCATCCGACGAGCGCGATCCCGGCCAAGCAGAAGTTTGCGTTGGCTGACCTCCCCGTGGGCGAACAGGTGATCATGTACGGCGTGGTGGTAGGGCGAGTGCGCGAACCGATTGCACGCGGCGGTCTTCTCAGCACGCGTAACGTTCAGCACGAGACCGAGCCTTACGCCTGGAAAGGCCGTCCCGTTCTGTGGCAGCCACCGGACGTGAGCCGATGGCAGGAACGGACGTTTGCCGGATATCACCGCGACGATGGGCTGGTAGGCACACGCAACTACTGGCTGGTCGTGCCACTCGTCTTTTGCGAGAACCGCAACATCAACGCCATGCGCGAAGCCATGGAAGAGGAACTCGGTTACGGTCGTCCCCGGCCTTACCGGCAGCAGGTGCGTGCCCTGGTAGAGCGGTACGCACGGCAAAGGCGGGAGTTGCCGCTCTCTGCCGAAGCTTCGCGAGACCGCCTCTTTCCAAACATCGACGGCATCCGCTTCCTGACACATGATGGCGGCTGCGGTGGAACACGGCAGGATTCGCAGGCGCTGTGTGGCCTGCTGGCCGGCTACATTCTGCACCCCAACGTCGCTGGCGCCACGGTCTTGAGCCTTGGCTGCCAGCATGCGCAGGGAGAGATGCTGCTTGAGGAACTGCGCCGGCGCAATCCAAAGTCAAGCAAGCCGGTGCTTCTGTTCGATCAGCAAAAGTCAGGCCTGGAAAGCACGATGCTCTCCGCTGCCATTGCGCAAACGATCGATTGCCTCGCCGGGGCCGACCGCATCACCCGCCAGCCCGCGCCGCTTAGCAAGCTCACAATCGGGCTCAAGTGTGGCGGGTCCGATGGCTTCTCCGGCCTGTCGGCCAACCCGTCTCTCGGACGGGTCTCGGACATGCTTGCCGCGCTCGGAGGAGCTTCCATTCTGTCGGAGTTCCCCGAGCTGCACGGCATGGAGCAGAACATGATCGACCGTTGCGTGAACGCTGACGACGCTGATCGCTTCATGCAATTGATGCGCGATTACAACGCGCGCGCGAAGGCAGTTCACTCCGGCTTTGAGATGAACCCTTCACCCGGCAATATCCAGGACGGTCTGATTACCGATGCAATGAAGTCGGCCGGTGCCGCGCGCAAGAGCGGAACGTCGCCCGTGCGCGGCGTGCTGGATTACCCGGAACAGGTCACGGCTGCGGGGTTGAACCTGCTCTGTACGCCAGGCAACGATGTCGAATGCGTGACGGCGCAGGTAGGTGCGGGCGCCAATCTTGTCCTGTTCACCACAGGCCTGGGCACGCCCACCGGCAACCCCGTTGCCCCCGTTGTCAAAGTGGCAACCAACACCCGGCTGGCAGAGCACATGGCAGACATCATCGATGTCGACACTGGAGCCATCGTGCAGGGCGAAGCTTCCGTCGAGCAGGTGGGAGATGCACTCCTAGAGACCGTGCTTACCGTCGCTAGTGGTGACGTTCTCACGAAAGCCGAGCTGCTCGATCAGAACGACTTTTTACCGTGGAAGCGCGGTGTCTCCCTTTAACGAAGCCGCCTGTTGCTCCAAGGACCATCTATGATTCGCAATTACCTCCTTACCGTGGCGCTTGGAATGGCGATGCTGCCGTCTTCAGGCCTGGTTGCGCCGGTACAGACCCCTATGGCGCAGACGCCCGGCATGCAGGCGGCGACCGTGCAACGCCTTGATCCTGCTGTCGACGCGCTGATCCCTCCGGGTGTCTCACTTCAGAAGGTCGCCAGCGGCTTCACCTGGACCGAGGGCCCTGTCTGGCTGCCTTCGGGTGATCTCATCTTTGCCGAGATCGTCAGCAACAGCATCCGCCGCTGGAGCGCTGCGGCAGGCACAAGCATCGTGCTGCAGCCAAGCGGCTACCGGGGTGCAGCACCTTTCGGAGGCCGGGAGCCAGGCTCAAACGGGATGGCGCTGGACGCCCAAGAACGATTGACCGTCGCGGGCCATGGTGGGCGGAACGTTTGGCGGCTGGAGAGCGCTGGGGGTCTTCCCGATTTTCAGAAACCGAGAACCATTCTTGCAGACAGCTATCAGGGCAAGCCACTCAACAGTCCCAACGACCTGGTCTACAAGTCAGACGGCTCGCTCTACTTCACCGATCCTCCGTATGGGTTGCCGACTCAGGGCGACGACGATCCTGGCAAGCAGCTGAAGGTGAACGGCGTGTATCGCATCCCGGAGCCATCAAAACAAAAGGCGTATACGGCACCTGCCAGGGATCGGCTGCAACTGGTAGTCAGCGATCTGCCGAGGCCGAACGGAATCGCGTTCTCGCCCGATGAGCGATACCTCTACGTGAGCAACTCAGAGCCGGAGATGCTCTGGATGCGATACCGCGTGGCGTTGGATGGCTCCTTGAGCGAACCGAAGGTCTTCTTTGATGCAGGCCCCTACGCGCACCATGGCGCGCCAGACGGCATGAAGGTGGACCGGCGCGGCAATCTCTACAGCGCCGGGCCTGGCGGCGTGTGGGTCTTCTCGCCAGCGGGTGCGCACCTGGCGACGATCGCCGTACCGGAAGTAGTCGGCAATGTGGCCTGGGGTGGCTCTGACCACCGCACCCTGTACATCGCGGCGAGCACCAGCATCTATCGCATCACGCTGTCGGTGCCCGGCGCTGAACTTCCGCATGCCTCTCAACCTGCGCAGTAAATCTGGGTCGCTCCAAGTGCAGGCCGGACCACGCTAGTCGCCGTACTGCGTCAGAGCCACGCCGTCCACCTCACAGTGGAAATTTGTCCCGCGAAAACGTACATGCAGCTCAGCGCTGGACGGATTCCACCACCATTGCGATGCCGCGCGACCGCTTGGCCCCGGCGTGTAGGGCGCGAGCGCCGCTCCGTTCAAACGAACACCGGTGGGCTCCAATTTGCTTCGAAGGATGAGCTCATAGTCCCGGTCTGTCTTACTCTTTCCTTCCAAGGCCACTGTCGCCCCATGCTGTACCAGGTGGGCGCTGGTCCCGTTCGGCAGAGTAAAAGTGGTGTCCGCGCTTCCTGTCTTCGATGGAAACATCCGCCACACCAGAGATGTCGAAAGTATCTCCGGATCGTCCCAGTTCCAACGACCCGCTTCTTCTTCCGGCTTGAACGGCAGAACGGAGCCGGCACGGACCAGAATGGGGATGACATAGGAGGGAACGGTAACGTCTTGCCCGCCGGTGAGCACGTCGCCGTTCCAGAAGTTGACCCACTCCCCTTTGGGCAGGTAAAGCGTGCGCAGCGTTTGCCCGGCCTGCACCACGGGCGCGATAAGCAACTCACGACCCAGCAGATATTGGTACTCCGCCGTTGCACTACGGGGGTCGTCAGGAAACTCGAGCACGGTGTGCCGCATGATCGGGATGCCCGTGCGGCTTGCTTCCAATGCATACGTTTCGAAATACGGCAGCAGCGAGCTGTGAAAGGCGGCCCATCGGCGAAAGTACGCCGTAGTCGCCTCATCGGAGAAGATGTTGAACGATCCTACTGGTTTGTCCCACACATGGTCGCGCATCACCGGCGACAGCGCACCGAACTCCACCCAGCGGTTCCAAAGATCGCGATTCGATCCGGTGCTCAGAATGTCCGGTCCCCACATCGAGTAGCCCGACATACCGGCGGTAATGCCCGCAGTCACTACGGAAGGCAGACCGTAGTCGCGGGACCAATCCGCAGATTGGTCCGCACCCCATACCGCGGGGCTGAAGCCCTGTGACCCGGGCGAACCTGAACGTGAGAACGGCACCACCGCAGGATTGATCGACTGCGCGATGCGCACCGTGATCTTGTGGTACAGCAATGGATACAGCTCCGACAGCGTGCGCCCGGTGCCCGCAGCGAATCGATCCGTGTCCCGCACCCACTCTCCAAAATCTTCCATCCATCCATCAAACCCCTGCGTGCGCACCGCGGACGTGATCATGCGCTGCCACCAGTCCACCGCGGCAGGGTTGGTGAAGTCGATATTGCCGACGGGAACGGTCTCAAAGCGCGGACCGGCCGGTTTGCCGTCGGCACCCGTGACCAGCAGACCGTTGTGAAAGCCCTGCGTGAACTGTGGACTCGGAAGGTAGAAGGGCGAGACCTCCGAACGCACGTAGGGATGTACATAGGTCAGCACCTTGAAACCCTGCCCATGCAGCTGGTCCACAAAGGCGCGTGGGTCTCCGTAGTAGCTCGCGAACCAGAAAGGCCATCCCAGGTTGTTGGTTTCGTCGTTCTGGTCGTAGATCCATAACGCGCTTGCCGGCATGTCCTCAGCGCGGATGCGGTGAGCGACATCAAGCACCGCACCTTTACCCCCGAGTGCCGTGATCCAGGGCCCGAACGCCCATTGTGGCGGGTTCTGCGGGCGTCCGGTCAACGCCGTGTAGGCGCTCAGGACCGCTTTCGGCGTGTCTCCTGTGAACAGATACAGCGGCACCGGCGCGTCCGCCATCTCCAAGTCAAAGGACTGATCCGGCAAGCTGAAGCGGAACCTGGTATCGAAGGCCGTATCCGCGTACATGCCCAGACCGGCTGCACCATAGACGAACGGGACCGCCACATACGTCCAGTTGTGCCCGGGCTCTCCCGAGCGATCCTGTGGGCGCACATCCAAACTGGTTCCGGCAAGGCCGGCTTGCCAGAATCGCTCGCCGAGACCGAAGAACGGGCCTCCACCCGCAACGTGCACACGCAACCCCTTGTTCTCGTTGCGTACCGAGCCCTGCGCAACGGAAGCCGCCGGCCTAGCAATCGTCAGCCGGGCAAGGCCCTCGTTGAGCAGTTCGAGGTCGAGCACTACGGGTCCGCAGGCGGTTTGCAGCGAAAGCTTCCACTGATTGGAACCGTTCGGTGCGACAGTGCCCGCGCTCGGCTCTGGTCTTTCGGCGGTGCTGCCGCACTCGCTTCCTGCGATGGAAAAGGTCCACGCCTTTTGCGTTTTGCCGTTCCGCACCGTCAATGTGCCGGCCCCATCCAGCTCCAGCCCCATCGAGCCAAGGTCGATCTGCACGTGTTGCGGCGTGCCCTGTGAAGTGGCCTTCAGGCCGGGGTCGGCCTGCGGACGCTTTCCTGTGGCAACGAAAATAGGTGAGGGAGCGGGCGCTCGTATTTCTTCGAGCATCCGCCGGTACTCCACACTTTCCGAGTACGGCGCCATCTGCGCGAACACCGTTGCCGCTGGCGCGCACACTGCGAAGCAGCAAAGGTAAGCCAGAGCGCTCCTGCAGCAGGTACGCATGAAAGGGCGTCTGCTCTCCACGCTGCCATCGAGCTTTCCCATATGACACGATGCTACTCGTTGCTATGCCCAATTCCCGCACCGGCCGAGTTCATGGGATCAGTGCCGGGTCTAGCCGCTGCCTGCGCCCGGGAGCCGCGGCACGCGCCTTCAACGCGGCGACTGTCTCTTCAAACTGCTGCAGGTCAGTAGCGGAGTAGGCCCGCCCAGCCGCCAGCGCGTGCGCAATGCTGCCGCGCAAGGCCGCGTGGATCTCGTGGGCACCGGAGATCCGCATCGCGTCCTCCACCAGCTCCGGCCCGATGCTGCCGCACAGCAGCATGCCGATCCGGTTGGAGGCTGCGTCGCGTAACGCACGCACCCGCGGCGCTCCGTCGATCGCGGAGATCGCCGCTCCTGAAGTCAGGATGCGCTGTGCTCCTGCGGCAATCACAACCTCCAGGGCGCGGAGCGGCTCGGCCGCAAGGTCGAACGCGCGATGAAACGTCACCTGCATGGGGGAGGCCAGCTCCACCAGTTCGCGAGTCCGCTCCAAATCCACGGTCCTGTCCTCGTGCAGCAGACCGGTCACGACCATGTCGATCCCGCTCTGCTGCGCGAACAGGATGTCCTGCCGCATCACCGCGAACTCCGACGCAGTCGCGGTGAACGAACCCGTGCGGCTGCGCACCAGCATTGCGATCGGCAGGTCGATACGGCGGCGCGTCTCTAAAACCAGCCCCGCACTCGGCGTCACGCCGCCATCTTCCAACGGGCCGCATAACTCGATCCGGTCGGCGCCACCCCGCTGCGCCGCGAGCGCCAGGTCGATCGAGTCGACGCAGATCTCCACAATGGGCAAGGTTTCCCGCTGGCCGGCCTGGCTACCGGGCACCGGTGGCTTAGACACAGACGACATGCACCTGCGCCTCTCTGAACTGCCGAACCTGCTCCGGTTCTGCGTTCGTGTCGGTCAGGATCGTATGGATCTGCCGCGTCTCGCACACGCGCACGGCGCTGACCATACCCACCTTGCTGGAATCCACGACCGCGATCACCTGCCTGGCATGCTGCACCATCGCCGTAAGGATAAGCGCCTCGTCTGACTCGATGACCGTCAGGCCGTGTTGCGGGTGCACACCCGTCCCGCCAAGGAAGAGCTTGTCGAAGAACAGCTTCTGGACCGACTCAAACGCAGTCGCGCCCACCAACGAGAAAGAACCGGGCCAGCGTACGTCACCGCCAGTGAGCGTGACCGCCGCATTAGGCTGGCTTGACAGCTCCATGCCGATGTTGACGGCGCTCGTCACAATGCGAATTCCCTCGCGGTGACGCAGACTTCGCGCGATCTGGGTCGTGGTGGTCCCCGGAGGCAGGCAGATCGTGTCGCCTTCCAGCACCATCTCCGCAGCCGCTACCGCGATGCGACGCTTTTCCGCGGCAAAGCGCGCCTCTCGTAGCGGAAAGGCCGCATCGAAGCGGAACGGCTCATACGTCAACTGACCCGCCAACTCCACGCTGCCGTGGGTGCGGTGCACCAAACCGCGGCGCTCCAGCTTGATCAGGTCGCGGCGCACGCTGGCAGGCGAAGACTGCACCAGACCGGCCAGGTCCTCGACGCTGCTTGTGCCCAGGTTGAGCAGCCGGTGCAGGATCTGGTTTGCTCGATCGTCGGATCGGGGGGCCACGGCTTACCTATCCCTTCTCTCTCCGCATTGTGCTGCGTGGGCGGGCGATATCAGAACTTGTGCAGATTTCTGCTCAAATGAATATAGCTTCTGCACATCTTGTGAAGAAATCGTTGACATCGTTGCAGGAACGTTTCTATCTTTAGCTCTACCGTTTCGTAAAGTCACCGTCTCTCGCTCATCTGTTCGCCAGCAAGATTTCTTTCGAAAGAGTGTGCGGTCGAACCTGGCCAACGCCTGAGATGGCAGCGAAAACGAGCACGAGATCGTATCTGAGTTCTTTTCTGGAGACCGCAATGCCGACTTCTTCTCTCTTCCGCTATGCCGGTACGGTGGCGCTCCTGGCCGTGGCGCCGGCCTTTGCGCAAACGGTGACCGGTTCTGTCAGCGGCACCGTTACGGACCCGACTGGCGCGATCGTCCCCAACGCCAGCGTCGCGGTCATCAACGTGGAAACCGGCGTGCGCACCCCGGCCAACACCAACGATGCCGGCGTGTACACCGTCCGCTACCTGCCGATCGGCCGGTACACCGTCGAGGTGACAGCGCAGGGTTTCAACAAGTTCACCGTGCCGCCTTTTCAGCTTGAGATCAATCAGACCGCCAAGATCGATGCGCGAGTGAACCCCGCCGGCGCCGACACCACGGTGGACGTCTCCGCTGCGGCAGCGCCCATTCTCGACACCACCGACGGTACCATCGGCCTCTCGCTCTCCGAGCAGCAGATCGCGACCATTCCGTTGAACGGCCGGAATTTTTCGTCGCTCACGCTCTTCGAACCGGGCGCCGTGAACACGGATCCGCAGGGCTTGACCAGCGGCAACGCCCTAGAGCGCAACACTTACAACAACGGCATCGTGTCGGTGAACGGTAACCGCGCCCAGGCAAACAACTACACGCTCGATGGGATCGATCAGAACGAGGGTCAGAATAACCTCATCGGCTACACGCCCGCACCCGATGCACTTGCCGAAGTCCGCGTCATCACCGCCAACGCGCCCGCCAGTTACGGCAACGTGAATGGTGGGGACATCGTCTCCATTTTGAAGAGCGGCACGAACCAGTTCCACGGCTCGGCCTACGCCTACCTGGAAAACCAGAACCTGAACGCGAACTCCTGGTCGAACAAGCACCACCCCGACCCTGCGGACATCCAGCCGATCAACCCGTTCACGCAGACACAGTTCGGCGGCACCTTCGGTGGCCCCATCCTCAAGAACAGGCTGTTCTTCTTCGTGGACTACGAGGGCAATCGCCGCCACAGCGGTGGTACCGGTAGCGCCAGCGTCTTTACGCAGGCCATGCGCAACGGCGACTTCTCGGCCGTTCCCAAACAGCTCTTTGATACGCAGAACAACTTTGCCCCGTACGTAAATAATCAGGTGCCGATCATCAATCCAGTAGCGAAGTACCTGTTCGCGCACCCGGAGCTGTATCCGCTGCCCAACGCCACGCCGCAGGACGGCCTGGTGCAGAACAACTACATCGGCTTTACGCGCAGCTTCCTCACGGACAATCAGGGCGATGTGAAGGTCGAGTGGGACCCGCGCGGCGCTGACAAGATCACCGGCTTCTACGCGCAGTCCACCAGCTATGACGGCCAGGTTGCACTGTTGCCCATCAGCTTCCCGCCGCAAAACGTCTACCCGACCAAGATGTTCGGCACCACATGGGTGCACACCTTCTCGCCCACCATCGTGAACGAGGGGCGCATCGGCTTCCTGCGCGTGCGCTGGGACAATAACATTCCTACCGACCCGTCAGGTCTGTTCGGCCTGACCGGCAACAAGGTCGTTGGCATTCCCTTTGGTACGCAGCTCTACGACGGGTTTTCCGACCAGGGCATTGGCGACAACTTTAGTTCTGTAGGCACAGCGGGTGCACCGCAGATCCTGCGTGACAACACGTTCTCCTACTACGACAGCGTGACCATCCAGAAGGCGCGTCACACCTTCACGATCGGTGGCCAGGCGCTCCGCTACCAGCAGAACTATGCGCTCTCCGGTGCGCAGGGCTCGCTCGGCCAGTTCAACTTCAATGGCGTGTTTACCGGCGACGGCACGAATACCGGGTACAGCGGTGCGGACTTTGTGCTTGATCGCGCCAGCAGCGACAGCATCGCTATCCCCGGGGGAAGCGGCCTGGTCGGCAATCGCCAGTGGCGCTCGGCCGGCTTCTTCCAGGACGACTGGAAAGCCGGCGACAAGCTGACGCTCAACTTTGGCATCCGCTACGAATATGACCAGCGCTGGAACGAAGCGCACAACAAGACGGCGAACGTGCTGCTCACCGGTTCCAACGCGGGTAAGGTGGAGTACGCCGGCTCCGTTCCGGCTGGCGCTCCGGCGGGCTCCATCGTCTGCGACAACATCTCCTGCTACCAGCCAACGAAAGACCAAATCCAGCCTCGCTTCGGTTTTGCCTTCCAGGCTGCGCCAAAGTTCGTACTGCGCGGTGGATATGGCACCACCAGCTTCTTCGAAGGGGACGCAAACAATCAGCGCCTTACCTACCAAAATCCCTTTCTTGCCTCGTCGCAGCCGACTGCACCTACGCCTGTACCCGCCAGCGCGGGCGTTCCGTATAGCCCGGGCGCGCCCATCCACACCGCGACCGGTTTTGCTATCAATGGCATCAACAACACGAACGCCAGCTTCGGCGCATGGCCGCAGAACATTCGCCCGGCTTACCTGCACGAATTCAACTTCACGGCGGAGTACGAGCTGAGTAACAGCCTCTCTCTGGTGGCCAGCTACGTGGGCGAAACCGGCCAGCATCTGGCCGACTACCGCGACGGCAACCAGCTCACCCTGGCCCAGGCGCAGGCGCTTTCCGCCAACGGCGGCGTAGTCACAGCAGCGACCACCGCGCCCTTCGCCGCGCTCGTCGGGCAGGGCAATAAGCTGCTCATTACCGAGTCCGCGGCGATGATGAACTTCAACGCCGGCCAGCTTACCCTGCGTGAGCGCGGTCGCCACGGCCTTACGTACACGGTGAATTACACCTACTCCAAGGCGCTTACGAACAGCGCCGGCAACTACACACCCGCCAACATCAACGGCCAGGACGGCGCCTATCAGGACGGCTACAACAGTGCCGCCGACTACGGCCTCTCCGGCACGGACGTGACGCACAACCTCTCCGGCGTCGCCGTCTACGCCGTTCCTTACGGCCGCGGGCGGCAGTTCGGAGCCAACCTCAACCGCGCCGTCGATCTCGCCTTGGGCGGCTGGTCCATCTCTTCCAGCGTGATCGCCTATTCCGGCTTTCCCGTCACGATCAACGGCCCTGACAACACCAACACCGGAACGTACGGCGTGGTGCGCGCCAATCACTACCGCAAGCTGGTGGTGCGTAACCGCAGCATCAATCGCTGGTTCGGCACGGATGCATCCGCCACGCCCTGCGGCGGCGCTGATAACGGCATCTGTGCCTATGGTCCGGCCGCGAACCTCACCTTCGGTACGGCTTCCGTCGGATCCGAGCGTACGCCCGGTTATGTCGGCATCGACAGCTCCGTCTTCAAGGACTTTCACATCACCGAGCGCCAGGCACTCGGCTTCCGTGCGGACGCCTTCAACGTGGGCAACATCGCCAGCTACGGCAACCCGGATAACACCGTTACCGACACCAACTTCGGCCAGATCACGAACACCCGCAGCCTTGCGCGCGTCATTCAGCTGCAGCTTCACTACAGCTTTTAAATCAACTTCTCCGTTGGTTGACTTAGGCCCCAGATGCGTGAGCATCCGGGGCCTCTTAATTGCCTGCCTACTGTCCGGGGTTCTATTTGCCTGATCAGGCATTGCTCATCGGAACAGTACATGAGAGAGAAGAACAGCAGAACAAGCCGCTCAAGGTTTGTGCTCCGGCAATGCACTCCAGATGTCCTCATCCTCCTGACCCAGCACCCACATGCACACGGCCGGCAGTCCTTCTTTCGCAGCCAGCTCGTACCGCTCTGTAAAGCCGCGCCGGTCCGTGTAGAAGATCCACTCGCGGGTGTCGTCCTTGTAGAACCAGAAAAAGGCCGTGTGGTCCTGCGCATCCCACTGCACGGTTGCGCCATAGGTGTCGCGCAGCGTCTTCACATCTTCGCCGCCAATGTAGTCGGCCGTAATGTTCGGGTGCTGCGTCGGCAGGTTCGCGCCGGGGTCGCCGGCGTACCAGTGGTATCCGTAGAGGGCGATGCCCAGCGCCAGCTTTTCGCGCGGCACGAACTGCAGCGCGTAACGCAGGTTCTCATTCGTCCACACCCAGCCGCCAACCGGCCCGGGCGGCGTGTAGCGCGTGTGCTGGTCATAGGTCATCAGGCACAGCAGGTCCACGGCTTTGCCGATCGCCGCAAGGTCAAATACGCCGCGCCAGTCGTTGAAGATCCAGCGGCCGAAGTCCGTGTGGCCCGGGTAACCCGGCGCGTTCGGCACCACAGCAATCTGCAGCTGCAGGTGCGCCGCATGCATGGTGGCCGCACTGCGCGCGACCATAGCGGAAAATGCGTCGCGGTCAGGATAGGCGATGTTCTCCAGGTCGAGTTGAAAGCCGTCGTACCCGTTGCGCCTGCACGCCTCCACCAGCGAGGTAGCGAATAGTTGCTGCGCCGCCGTGTCGCCCACCAGCTTGTGCGCACCATCCTTATCGAACATGGCAACGATTGGAAACAGCGCAATGTGCCGCTGCCTCACCACGCGCATCACTGCGGGGTCAGCCTCACCGTAGACGAGCCCCGCCGGGTTTACGCCATACCAGGTCGGCACGATAATGTCGATCTTCGCCTGGTTTTGCAGGAAGTCGCGTTCCGAATCCGGATGGTCCGTCATGTAGAACATCGTCTTCGGCTGCGTCGCGGCATGGGCTGCAAGCCAGGGTGCAGCCAGAAGAAGAGCAAGCCAGAACTTTCTCATGCGTTGTTGGATGGGCCGATGTCGCTTTGCGCCTTCCACATTGCCTCCACGTCCACCATCGGAAAGGTCTGCAGTACTTTGCAGTATCAACGGAGGAGGCTCTCCACTCGACAAGCCTTCCTGATGGTGTGTTCAGCTTGGCTCTGAAGCGCCGAGCCCCGGCATCGGTCCCAGCACCTCGACCGTGAAACCGCCGGGAGCCTTGACGTAGAAGGTGTAGGACCCATGAAGTTGCTTAGGATCCCCGGCTACGTACCCGTCCGCGAGAAGGCGGTGGCTTACTGCATCGACGGCTGCGTTGGAAGGCTGCACAAAACCGATATGGAACGCACCTGGATACTTCACGGTATCGGCATCGTTAAAGTTGCTAAGCGTCACAATGCTCTCGCTTTCGTCCATCAACACCACGATCGGGCCGTCGTTCGACCCACCTACATACCTCAGGCCGAAATACTTTTCAAGAAAC
This sequence comes from uncultured Terriglobus sp., assembly GCA_964249935.1. Taxonomy (GTDB): domain Bacteria; phylum Acidobacteriota; class Terriglobia; order Terriglobales; family Acidobacteriaceae; genus Terriglobus. The sequence goes on along the minus strand of CAXUEG010000022.1, from coordinate 6,474 downwards.
GCGCGGCTCTCACTCAAATCCGAGACGGGAAGGTTAATGTGGTTCAAACGCATAAGAACAGTCCTAAGTCCTGAGTTGTAGATATCACTGTCACCAATCGTTTAAGCACCACCACCTGGGCATCTGAGTGTCTGAGGGTGGGGATGAGCGTACTGGCTACGCTTGCTTACGCAGTAGCTAGAAAGGCGTCTTTCCATCCACCGCGTGTGCAGGCATTCAGCTGCGGAAGGTGTACTGAGGCAAGTCGATCTCCTTGGATTTGCGCATCCCGAGCTTTAGAAAGAGATCGCGCAGACCAGGTTTAGACAGCAGGCCCAACATCGCGTGTTGAACCGCGATACCGAATTTGCTCTGAGGATGCGTCCACTTTTCATTGAGCTTGGACACGCTCTGTCCTTCTTCCACGAAAGGCCGCATGATCCGTTCGTACCGGTCGAATGCCTGCGAATAATCCTCGGTTGCGGTCAGTTCACCCGCAAGAACATAGGATCCGACGACGGCCAGAGTCGTGCCGATGCCACTGATCGGAGTCGTACACCAGGCCGCATCCCCAGTCAGCGCGACACGACCGCTGGACCAGCGATCCAGCTTCACTTGACGTAACACTTCAAAGTAAAGATCGTCTGCTTGTTCGAGCCCAGCAAGCACTCTGGGCGTTTCCCAACCTGCGTCTCCAAAAGCGGACTTCAGCCATGCTTTGGCTTCTTCCGTGCTCCTCTGCTCGGCACTTCGAGCTTCGTGCTGCAGCATGAGAACAGCTCGTGTCTCCCCATGCCGATCGGGCCGCAGAAACACCACGCGGCCGCCCGGGGCGTTATACCATCGCGCATCGCTCACATCTGTGGCTATCTTCGGGATCGTGAAATACGCGATCGTCATATCCATCCAGCGTGGATGGTTCTCGCCATGAAAGAGCAACTCTCGCGTCGATGACCCGACCCCTTCCGCAACCAGCACCAGATCGTACTCTTCCTGGCGGCCGCTCTTGAAGGTCACCCTGGCGCACGCTTTGCCATTGTCGACAGCCGTAACGGTGTCGCCAAAGCGATAGTCCACGCGGTCGCGGATCTTTTCATAGAAGATGTGCGCCAGATCTCCGCGCAGGATCTCGAGTTCTGCGGTTGGCCCATCTGCTCCGACGTCGGCCATTTCGAATGCGGCGACCTGATGACCCTTGTCGTCAACGTAGGTCCAGCCGGTCTCGCCGGTGCCGTTGTGCTTAACTTCCTCCTTCAGGCCCATGCGTTCGAGCACCTTCGTGCCAGCGCCGCGCAGATCGACGCTTTGGCCTCCCGCCACGAACTGTGGCTCCCTCTCAAGGACCGAAACCGTGAAACCGCCCTCGCGAAGCCACCATGCAAGCGTGTTCGCTGCGACGCTGCCTCCAGTGATCAGAACGCGTTTTCCCATGCTGAACTCCTCACACTGACCTAGGATTATCTTAGTGAGTAAGATAGTTGCATGGACGCGCCTGAAGAAAACGCCAGAAATCACCTGCTGCGGTTGATTCCGCTCATGGTCGCGGAGAGCATGAGATTCACAGAGGCGCTCGCCGAACAACATCAGCTGCACCGAACCGACATGGAGGCACTTGGTGTCCTCGGAATCGCGGATGCGCAGAAGAGAGCGATCACCGCAGGCATGCTCGGGACCGAACTCCGGCTCAGTTCCGGCGCGACAACCTTTGTGCTCGATCGCCTGCAGCGCGCCGGGCTTGTGGAGCGGGTGCGCAACGAGAGCGACAAGCGCGAGATTCTGCTTCACTTCTCTGACAGCGGACGGCAACTGATAGAGCAGCTCATCGATCCAGTCCTGTCTCGGAGCCATGCCGTGATGGATCGGTTTTCTCCGAGAGAACTGGCGACGGTCGCACGCTTCTTGGAAGCGACTACTGAGACCATGGCCGCTCTTCGTGATTCGCTACGGCCCAGGTAATGTCACACGCCTTTTCGGCGTGTGGGGCAGTGGCAGTCATCGGCGTTTGCCGGTTTCTCCCTCCCCCTGGGTTGTTGCTGGTGCAGGCACGGTGCGAGGTGAGCGAACTGGCGGCCTGAGGCGAGGATACACGGGAAGTTGTAAACGAATAAAAGAGCCGCTATCCGCTCTTGATACCTCAGTCCTGGCGCAGTGCAATGACCGGTTCCAGTCGCGCTGCGCGAGCGGCTGGAAGCCAGCTTGCGGAGAGAGCAACGGTCAGCAGCAGGGCCGCGGAGAGTATAAGGCTGAGCGGGTCGCGTGGCTCGATCCGGTAAAGCAAGCTCCCCACCAAGCGCGCAAGCCCTAGTGCCGCACCGACGCCCGCGATGATGCCGATGGCGGTAAGATAGGTGGCTTCCTGCAGGACCATGCCGCGCACCTGGCGCCGCTCCGCGCCGAGAGCCAAGCGGATGCCGATTTCGTGCGTTCTTTGCGAGACGGTGTACGCCATGACGCCGTAGATGCCAACGCAGGCAAGAGCGAGAGCGAGTACACCGAAGCCCGCGGTTAGCGTTGCAAAGAGCCGCTCTTGACTCGAGGCATCTTCGATCTGCTGCATCTGCGTACGTACGTCGATAAGAGGCAGTCCAGGATCGATGTCAGCTAAGGTGCGTGTCAGCGTAGGGGCAAGCACCGCTTTCGTTAGACGAGAACGGAGGACGTAACTCGAACCCTCGGAACTCTTTCCGAAGTCGCGCTTCTGAAATTTATCGGTGATATACATTGGTCTGGGCGCGGATCGCAGGTCGGAATATTGTGTGTCCGCGCAGACGCCGACAATCGTAAGCCAGTTAGGCAAGATCTTCCCATCCACCTTCCGCTCTCCATCGCCGCCCGAAAAGCGCACTCCGAGCGGGCTACGTCCCGGCAGATAGGCACGTACGAAAGACTGGTTGACGATGGCGACCCTTGGCGAAGTTGTGGTATCCGTCGCGATGAAGTCACGGCCGGACAAAATAGGGATGCGCATGAGCGAAAAGAAACCTGGGCTGACATCATTTAGGTCCACATCGCGGTCCGAGATATCTGGATGGTTGAAATCCTGCTTCGGCTCCCAATCAAAACGCAGGCCGGTTGTCCAAACTGAGTTCCCGACCAACGGCACGGAGATTGCACTCACACCGTCTACTCCAGGCAGCGCAGCGACGCGACGCACCAGCTGCTGATGCAAAGCCAGGCTCCTGGCTCCGGCATACTGACGGTTGGGCAGCTGCACGTCAAAGATAAGTAGGTCGTGCGGGTCAAAGCCGGGATCCACGTTGGCAAGGTTTACCATTGTGCGAATAAACAATGCCGACCCTGCGACGAGCAGCGTTGCCAATGCAATCTGAAACGCGACCAAGCCTTTGCCAGTCCATGGCTTGCGCTGGCGTGAGGCCGAGCGTGCGCCCTGCTTCAGAGCTGTACTCACTTCAGTCCGCGTAGATTCCAAGGCAGGCACGACGCCAAATAGCACGCCGGTAAGCAGCGTGACGATGGTTGTAAATACAAGCGCTGGCATTTGGAAAGGCACAGGTGCAGGGTTGTTCACCCAGCCGCTATAGAGCAGCGCTGGTGCGGCGCGTGTGCCGAGATATCCGAGCACGATTCCGGCTGCCCCGCCCAGTACTGCCAAGGCCATCGACTCGACCAATAGCTGTCGGAAGACGCGAGCGCGCCCAGCACCTAAGGCAAGCCGGATGCTGATCTCGCGGCGCCGGTGATTTGCACGAGCGAGCATCAGGTTGGCCACATTCGCGCAAGCCAGCAGCAGCACACATGCAACCAGACCGAGTAAGACATGCAAAGGTTCGCGCATCTGGCGGCTCCACTGCGCAATGCCGCGACTGCCATCCTGCACCATAAGCCGCGGAACGCCCTCGCCCGCTTTGGGCGTTACTGTGGCGAGCACCGCGGTATGGAAGAGAACATCAAGCCGTTGCTGCAGGGCAGCATCCGAAAATCCGGACGGCTTACGTAACAATAGTTGAATCCAGTTGTCTCCTGGAGACTGCAGCAGCGAGGGTTCATCGTTGAAGACCGGCGCGTGTAAAAGGGAAATCACCGACATGGGCAGAGTAAGCTCGGCGGCGCGCTGAACGCTCTGCGCCCCGGTGAAGCCTGGTGCGTTCACGCCCACAATGGTGAACGGAATCGTGTCGATGCGGATGACCTTCCCGAGGACTTCGGGTGAGCCGCCGAACGCTCTCTGCCAAAAGCCATAGCTCAGTACAACGACGGTACCCGTACCCGGAGCACCGTCGTCTGACGGTTGAACGCCGCGTCCCTGAGCCGGAATGGTTTGCATCTGTTCATAAAAATTCCCAGAGACGAGTTCCGCCTGTACTGCCTGGGCCTGGCCCGAGAACGCTGCGTCCACCGTGCCGATGTCTTTGAACGCGAAGATCTCCACACCCTGCTTGCGCGCATCGCGCTGCATCTGCTGGTAAACCGGATAGGAGAACGCGTCGCGAATTTTGAAGTCGCGATCGCCAGGAATCCACGTGCCCCAGTTGCTGTGGTAGACCGACCGTTTCGGATCCTCGCGGTAGAGCATGCGCAGTTCGCTGGCGTGGGGAACACCGAGTCGCTCGATGAGCAGGAAGTGTGCGACGGAAAAGATGGTGGTGTTGGCACCGATGGCCAGAGCGAGCGAGGTGGCGGCGATTGTCGTAAAGCCAGGGCTGTTGCGGAGGACGCGCATGGCATAGCGGAGGTCGCCGAAGAGCTCGTCGAACGGGCGCAGGCCGATGGCGGAGCGGATGCTGTGGCGCGAGGATTCTGTGCCGCCGAAGGCGATGCGGGCCTGGCGGTGCGCCTCGGCCGATGGTACGCCTCGGGCCATCAGCGCCGCGGCGTGTTGTTCCATGTGGAAGCCGATTTCTTCATCCATGTCGAGCTCGAAGCGGCGGCGAAAGGTAACGGCGCGGAACCAAACTGCAAGGCGGCTCATCAAGGAGGCCTGTTTCATGCGCGACCGCCGTCTGCCGGGGCAGCGGTGACGCGCAGGATCGCGGCCATGATCCTGGAGACGCGGCTCCAGCGATCGAGTTCGGCGGCAAGCTGCTCTTTGCCTGCCTTGCTCAGCCGGTAGTATTTTGCGCGGCGGTTGTTTTCGCTGGTGGACCACTCGGTCAGCAGAGCGCCGCCTGCTTCCAGGCGGTAGAGCGCGGGGTACAGTGAGCCCTGCTGGATGAGAAGCTGTTGCCCGCTCATCTGTTCGATGCGCTGGAGCACGCCATAACCGTGCAGGCCGAGCGAGACCGCTTTCAGAATCAGCAGTTCCAAGGTTCCCTGGAGGAGGTCGACTGCTTCGGCCATGATGCTATTCCTTCCTAGATCAGCTAGGAAGAAATTTAGGCCGGCTTTCCTAGATTGTCAAGGAGTGCGCTGGTTGTAGTAGCGTGTGGGCACCAGGCTTTGCAAGCGTGGGAGAAGCTCGTAGAGTGTCTCCATGCGGCGAGCTCATTTACGGTTGACGTCTGCTTTAGCTGGTGTCGGGTTTCTGGCGCTTCCCGGTGTGGCCCGCACACAGCAAGCGTTCGATGGCGCGTGGACGCTCCTGGTGGGAAAACGGACGCTTCTGATCCTTGCGCTGAGTTCCACGGGACAGGCCGGCCAGCAATGCAGCGGAACGCTGAGCCGTCCCAGTCACATGCAGACCAGGGATTTTGCATCGTTTTCAGAGGTGAGCGGGCCGATAAAGAGCCTGCCGGTTGGCTCGTGCGTTGCCAAAGATGGAGCGCTACGCTTTGTGGTGCAAGACCCGAGTGATGCGAAGGAGCGCGACACCTACGTGTTCCACGTGCAGGATACAAAGCATGCGGAGATGGCTATCGACGGTGTGCCTTTGCCGTCGATGCGGCTGGTGCGAGCTGCGGCCGACGCGAAGGTTTCGGAGGATTGGGATGCGGCGCGGACATATACGCCGGACGATGATGCGGCTTCAAACGCCGAGATGAAACGCATGTTCGACGAGGATCAAAAGGCCAGGCAGGTTGGGAGCATCGATTGGGTCAAGTTGGGTCCCATGGACACCGGTCGGAGAGCAGCCACGGCGAAGTTACTGCGCGACGGTTTTCTGCACACCGGAGAAGATTATTTCTGGGCGGCAACGATCTTTCAGCATGGCTCCGAACCGAACGACTTTCTGCTGGCACATACGTTGAGCATGATTTCGGTTCGTAAAGGTCACGAGCTGGCTCTCTGGCTAGCGTGCGCCACACTCGACCGGTACCTGCAAGGCGTCAAGCAGCCGCAAATTTACGGCACGCAGTTTCTTACGCCAAATGGGCAGCCCGCAACGCAGGAGCCGTATAACCGGGATCTGATCTCCGATGATTTACGGAAGCGACTCGATATCCCAGACATTGCGGCGCAGGAAGAACAGCGGAAGCAGTATGATTCGCAGCGCCAGCCCAAGGCGGCTAAATGAGAGGTTCGTTGAGATTGCCGTAGCGGGCCGGAACGAGAGGCACTCTCGGGAAAAGCAAAGGGCCATGCTGCCTGGCATGGCCC
>CAXUEG010000021.1:15101-21672 GCA_964249935.1 uncultured Terriglobus sp. | reverse complement strand
CCCGCGTCGCAGGCTGGAGTGCTGCTGAACCTGGAGCCGATGATCGGCTCTGCGCTGAGTGTGTGGGTGTTTGGCGAGCGGCTGGGGTGGACTGCGTGGGTGGGCGCGGCGTTGATTGTGGGTTGCGCCACATTGCTGACGGTTCGCCACAGCGCGGCGGCGGGACTGGCGGAGCCTGCGCTTGCGCTGGAATGAGGTTGGAACCTGGGTGGCGAGACACGGCGGCAGCTTGCCTGCGTTCCACCGCATGGGTAGGCTGCTTGTATGCGCTTCTGCATGAATGTGTGCCGCTCGGTGGCCGTGGCTGCGTTGCCTTGGCTGTGTGCCGGTGCGCATGCGGCCGAGCGCATTACGCTGCGTAATGGGTTTGCCATGACGTGCGATCATCGCGAGGCGCTGGATGCGGAGCATGTCCGGCTGTACCTGGATGCGGCATCGAGCAGCTACATGGACGTGCCGCTTGCGAACATCGTGAGTGCTGAGGTGGAAGCAGCGAGCGGGAAGATAGAAGCTGCACCGTCCGTGCACGTTGCAAGCGCTGCAGCAGCCTCGGTCGATGGCCTGATCCAGGCCGCAGGCGAGTCGCGCCGGTTGAATGTGGACCTTTTGCGTAGCGTGGTGAACGCGGAAAGTGGCGGACAGGTGCATGCGGTCTCGCGCGTGGGTGCGCAGGGATTGATGCAGCTGATGCCGGCAACGGCGCGCTCGCTGGGTGTGACAGACAGCTTTGCGGCGGACCAAAACCTGCGCGGCGGTACCGATTATCTGGATCGTCTTTTGCGTCGCTACCACGATGACCTGTCGCTGGCGCTGGCGGCGTACAACGCGGGACCGGCGGCGGTGGACCGGTATCACGGCGTGCCGCCATACCGCGAGACACAGCGATATGTTGCGCGCATCATTCGCGAGTTCAACCGGCGTACGCTGCTTGCGCAACGGGGCGCTGTGGCGGCTGCCGGGACCGCGGCCGCGCGATGAGTGAAGCGAAGGCGACGGGTTCCGGGAGAACCGTGGTTGTGCTTGGGGCCGTGCTGCTGCTGGCCGCGGCAGGGTTTTGGTGGGCGCGGCGGCGCGGGCTTACGTTTGACGTGCACTCATTTGCGCGAGAGATGCATGGCGTGGTGTGGTGGCACATCGCCGCGGGTGTACTTCTGATTTATGGCAGTTACGTGATTCGCGGGTACCGGTGGTCCGTGTTCTGCCGCCGGCAGCGCAGCGTGGGACCGCTGTTTCTGCTGGGGCCGCAGTTCACCGGGTTTACCGCGGTTGCAATATTCGGGCGGATTGCGGACCTGTCACGGCCCTACCTGGTCGCACGCAAGGCACAGGTCTCGCTCTCGAGTCAGATCGCGGTGTACACGGTCGAACGCATGTTCGATCTGGGCGCGGCTGCGCTCATTTTTTCGAGCGCGCTTGCGTTTACGCCGGCGACGATGCCGCATCACGAGATTTTTGTGCGGGTGGGCGTGGTAAGCCTGGCGGGCACACTGTTCCTGGCCGGGTTTGCGGTTGCGATCCGGCTGGCGGGCGTGCAGCTTGCGGCCTCGCTTGGGCGCCTGCTGGCGCGGGTTTCGCCGAAGCTCGGGGCCGGCATCCAGGAAAAGATGCTCGCGTTTCGCGAGGGTCTTCAGGGCATTGGCAGCATGGCCGTCGCGGCGTGGGCAGGGGTGCTGAGCGTGTTTCAGTGGCTGCTCATCGCGTTGTCGTATGTGGAGACGGTGCATGCCTTTGCCGGGGAGCCTACGCTGGCTTCGCTGGGCTTCGCCAGCACCATGCTGCTGATGGGCGCCTCGATCGGAAGCTCGCTGCTGCAGCTGCCGGTGCTGGGGTGGTTTACCCAGATCGGCGCGACCGCGGCTTCGATGCATGCGTTCTACGGCACGCCGCTGGAGACGGCGACGGCGTGCGGTGCGCTTCTGTTGATTGTGAACATCCTCTGCATCATTCCGGCAGGGCTGATGTATGCCAGGATCGATGGCGTGAGCCTGACGGACCTGAAGGCGCGAAGCGAAGCGGTGGAAGAGGCGGCGGTATGAAGTGTCCTTTCTGCGGCTACTCGCAGGACAAGGTGGTCGATTCGCGCGAAAGCAAGGAAGCCGATTCGATTCGTCGCCGCCGCGAGTGTGAGCGCTGCAATAAGCGCTTCACCACCTATGAGCGCATCGATGAAGTGCCGTACATGGTGGTGAAGAAGGACGGCCGCCGCGAGAAGTTCGACCGGCAGAAGGTGCTCACCGGCCTGCTGCACTCCTGCCAGAAGCGGCCCATCTCGACGGCGAAGCTGCAGCAACTGGTGGACGAGGCCGAAGCCTACGTGGTCGATTCGCCGGATCGCGAGCGCACGACCACCGAACTCGGCGAGCTGATTATGGGCAGGCTACGCGAGATGGACACGGTGGCTTATATTCGCTTCGCTTCGGTGTATCGCGATTTCAAGGATGTGCGCGAGTTCGAGTCGGAACTGCGCGAGCTGCTGTCCAGCTCACCGCGACGGCGTTCGAACAGTTAAACAGTGCCGTTCAACCTCGCGAAGCGGGCGCGCATCCCAAACCGGATGCGAACCGTTCTACTTCCCGCGGCCCTCCTATGTTTTCTATTGAGCGGCTGCAAACCCGACGCCGCCATTCGCAAGGGTGCGGTGGTCGATTACGGCAATGAGATCAAATATGATCCCGCGCCGAACGCGGCCCGGACCGGTACGGTCACCGGCTCGGTGCGATTTGAGGGCGCGGCACCGGTGCGCGTGCCCATCGACATGAGCCAGGACCCGGCTTGCTCGCTGGCGGACCAGCCGAACCTTTCCGAGCAGGTCATTGTCGATCACGGTCACCTGGCGAACGTGTTTGTGTACGTGAAAGGCGCGCCGCATCTGAAGGCGCCTTCTGCCCCGGCCGTCATCGATCAGCGCGGGTGCCGGTTTCAGCCTCACGTGGTCGCGGTGGCGGCTGGCGGTACGGTGGAGTTCCGCAACTCAGACCCTGCCATGCACAACGTGCACTCCATGGCGGTGCAGGCGGGCAACCGGAACATCGATCTGTCTCAGGGACCGGGCGCAAAGCCGGAGCAGCTTTTCTACCGCGAAGCGGAGAATCTGATCCCGGTGCGCTGCAACAACCATCCGTGGATGAATGCGTTCATCAACGTTGCGCCGAGTGTGTTCTTTGCGGTGACCGCGTCCGACGGCAGCTTCTCGATCAGTGGCTTGCCCGAAGGCACGTATGATCTTGTGTTTGTGCACGAGAAGCTGGGCGAGCAGCACGCTCAGGTAAGCATCAAGCCGCAGACCAGCAGTCCGGTCACGGTCACATACAAAGCACAGTAGGAGACCCGCATGCACGTTGGCGTTCTGAGCTTCGTTCCCACACACATCTTCCCACTCTGGTTCCTGGTGATCAGCCTGTTTCTGCCGCGATTGAGTCTGCTGGTCTGGTGGTGGGACCACCAGCATGGCAATGTGCTGGCAATCCCGGTCGTTCCCGCGATCATCGCGATTCTTGTGCCGCGCGCTCTGATCCTTTACCTGATCTATACCGACCAGGGGATTTCAGGATGGTTCCTGATTCATGCCATCGCGGCGGTGATCGCGTGGTACGGCATTGGCGGACGGTACGCACAACGCCGCTGGTCGAGCGACGTGTAGCGGCACGCGCCAGGGATGGAGCCCATATTGGAAGCCCGCTCGGTTCAGAGGCCTGAGGGCTTCTACTCCTTCCCAAGTCCATTCACGTATCCTTGACTCATCGTCCGTGGAGTAAAGGAACACCGCACGTGGAGCGAAGACGGGTAGGCATTCTGGGTGCGACCGGCACCGTGGGGCAGCGGTTTGTGCAGCTGCTGGAGCGGCACCCGTGGTTTGAGGTGGTCTGGCTGGCTGCCAGCGACCGTTCGGCCGGCAAGACTTATCGCGAGGCCTGCGCCTGGAAGCTGGACACGCCGATGCCACAGCGCGTTGCGGAGATGGTGGTACAGCCGAACCCGCCGTCGGCAACCGGTGCTGACCTGCCCAAGGTGATATTCGCCGCGCTGGACGCGGACATCGCCCGCGAGCTGGAGCCTCAGTTCGCGGCGGCTGGATGCGCCGTAATTTCAAATTCGAGCGCCTTCCGCATGACGCCGGACGTTCCGCTGGTCGTGCCCGAGGTAAACGGGGATCACCTTTCGCTGCTTGAGTCGCAAGCCGTGCGCCGACAGAGCGGCGGCTACCTTGTAACAAACCCGAACTGTTCCGCGATCGGCCTGGTGCTGGCGCTAAAGCCGCTGGAGCAGCGCTTCGGCATCGAAAGCCTCTTCGTGAGCACGCTGCAGGCGGTGAGCGGCGCGGGCTTCCCGGGCGTCGCCTCGCTCGACATTCTCGGCAACGTGGTGCCGTTCATCAAGAATGAAGAAGAGAAGATGCAGGAAGAGGTTGGCAAGCTGCTGGGCCGCTACACCGGTTCCGGCGTCGAACCACTCTCCGCAAGGATGAGCGCGCATTGCAACCGCGTCGCTGTGGTGGACGGCCACACCGAATGCGTCAGCATTAAGCTGCGCAAGCCCGCTACACGCGAGCAGGTGCTGGAGGCGTGGCAAAGCTTCCGCCCGCTGGACGGCAAGCAGTTCCCGACTGCGCCGGACTGCCCCGTGGTTTACAACGACGCACCCGACCGCCCGCAGCCGCGGTTGGATGTGAACGCCGGGCGCGGCATGAGCACCACCGTTGGCCGTCTGCGCCCGTGCACACTGCTGGATTGGAAGTTCGTGCTGCTGACCCACAACACGCTGCGCGGCGCCGCTGGTGCGGCGGTGCTGAATGCCGAAGTGCTGGCCCGCAGCGGCAAGCTGCCGAAGGACGCCGCGTGAGCACGAGCGCGAGCTTACGCGGCCATGTGGTGGTGATGAAATTCGGTGGCACCTCCGTGGAGGACGCCACCGCGATCGCGCGCACCGCTAGTATCGTTGCAGGACGCCGCGCGAGGGGGCTGCGGCCGTTTGTCGTCGTGTCCGCCATGGCGAAGGTGACGGACGCGTTGCTGGCGGCGGCAAACGCGGCTGGCCTCGGAGATCGTGCCGGTGCGCTCGCGCTGAGCGCCCGCCTGCGTGGACGTCACCTGGAGACCGCTGCCAAACTGGTCGACGCTGCCGCAAACCTCCCACTTTCGAACGCTCTGCACGCGGAGTTCGATTCGCTGGATGACCTGTTGCGCGGTATCGCCGCAGTGGGCGAGTTGACGCCGCGCACCACAGACCTGGTGGTCAGCTTCGGAGAGCGGCTTTCGAGCCGCATCGTTGCCGGAGCGTTCGCGGACGCCGGCCTGGACCCGGCGCACGTGGACGCACGCGAGTGCATCGTCACGGACGATTCCTTCGGCAAGGCCGCGCCGCTGGAGGCCGCGATCCAGAAGGCGATGGAACGCGTTGCACTGCCGCTGCTGAACGCTGGCCAACTGCCCGTGATGGGTGGTTTCATCGGCGCGACCGCAACCGGTATCACCACGACGCTTGGCCGTGGGGGCAGCGACTTCTCGGCCGCGTTAGTGGGTGGCGCGCTGCGCAGCTCTGCTATCGAAATCTGGACCGACGTGGACGGGATCATGACCACCGATCCGCGCATCTGTTCGGACGCTCTGCGAGTGAAGACGATCAGCTTCGAAGAGGCGGCCGAGCTCGCCTATTTCGGTGCAAAGGTGCTACATCCCGCGACCATCCTCCCGGCAGTGCAGCAGAACATTCCCGTGTGGGTGCTGAACTCGCGCAATCCCGCGAATGAAGGCACGCGCATTACCGCTGTCGCACCCCCGTGCAAGTCGCCGTTCAAGTGCATTGCCGTGAAGAAGCGGCTCACCATTGTGGACATCGTCGCGAGCCGCATGCTCATGTCGCATGGGTATTTGAAAGCCGTCTTCGATGTTTTCGATAAGCACCACGTGGTGATCGACATGGTTTCGACAAGTGAGGTGTCCATCTCCGTGACCGTCGACACCAGCGATCGCCTGCCCGCGATTGCCGCCGATCTGCGGCAGATTGCGGATGTGAAGTTCGAAAGTAACAAAGCGCTGATCTGCATGGTGGGCGAGGATATTCGCGGACACAACGGTGTCGCCGGCAAAGTATTTACCGCAGTCGGGCACGTAAACGTGCGGATGATCTCGCAGGGCGCCAGCGAGATCAACATGAGCTTCATGATCGAAGAAGAGGATGTGGAGGAGGCTGTGCAATCGCTGCACCGCGCCTTCTTCACGGAAGCTGATCCGGCAATCTTCGACGTCGATGCGCAGACGGTTACGAGTGCGTTCAATGCAGCTGACAGTGTCGTGCTGCCCACCGCTTCATAAGGGAGAAACACATGCGCGTTCTGGTACTCGGTCATGGCAAAACAGGCAAGCTGGTCGCGGACGTTGCACACGAGCGCGGCCATGGCGTGCATGTGCTGGACGCGAAGGAGAACCCGGGCGGAGCCGCGCTGACCGCGCCGTTTATGGCAGGGTTCGACGTCGCCATCGACTTCACCACGCCTGAGGCGGTGCAGACCAACCTGCGCGCGCTGCTGGTGAATGGGGCAAAGGTGCTTGTTGGTACTACGGGCTGGTATGAC
>CAXUEG010000021.1:1762-15091 GCA_964249935.1 uncultured Terriglobus sp. | reverse complement strand
GGTATGACAGCCTGCGCGACATGCGCGATCTTGCAGACCGTCGCAGTGCAGGGCTGTTATATGGCACCAACTTTTCGGTCGGCGTGCAGCTCATGTTGCAGCTCGCCACGCAGATGACGTCAGCGCTCAGCGGTGCCGGCTATACCTTCACGATTGAAGAGACGCATCACGCGACGAAGGTCGACGCCCCGTCGGGAACCGCGCTCTCGCTGCAGGAGGCGGCCGGTGCCGGAGGCGTGGTGCCGATCACTTCCAGACGCGAGGGCGATGCCGCTGGCCTGCACGTGCTGGAGGCGCGCGGCGACGCAGATCGCATCGTGCTCACGCACGAATCCTTCTCGCGGCGCGCCTTTGCCGAAGGCGCGGTGCGTGCCGCGGAGTGGCTGGCAGGGCGCACGGGTGTGTATGACTTTCGGGATATCTATACGCAGTTGAAGTGAATCGTTTGTGCAGCGGCGGCGGCGCTCTCGCTAAACTGTAGGTATGAACACCGTTGTCGAAGAAGTCTCGAAGCCGTTCGAGACCCTCACGTTTGAAGAAAAGCTGGACCGGCTGGCGCTGGTCGCGGTGCGCGTCGGCCTGAACCTGCAGCCGGAGCAGGAGGTGGTCATCACTGCTTCGCTGGACCACGTGCCGTTCATTCGCCGCATCACCGAGCACGCCTACAAGGCCGGTGCGAAAGCCGTAACGACGCTTTATGCGGATGACGAGACCATTCTCGCGCGGTACCAGTACGCGCCGGAATCGAGCTTTGATTTCACGCCGAAGTGGCTCGCGGATGGCATTGCCTCGGCCTACGGATCGGGCGCGGCTCGGCTTGGGATTGCGGGTGCAAATCCTGCTCTGCTTAAGGATCAGGATCCCGCGAAGGTGAGCCGCGCCAATGTAGCCGCGAGCAAGGCAATGAAGCCGGCCATGGAGCTGATTACGCGCCACGCGATCAACTGGTCCATCCTGGCCGGTGCGACGCCCGCGTGGGCGAAGCTGGTCTTTCCGCACCTGCACGAGGCGGAAGCGGTTCCGGCCTTGTGGGAGGCAATCTTCAAGGCGTCGCGCATCATCGGCGACGATCCGGTCGCGGACTGGAAGCAGCATGGCAGGAATCTTGCCGCCCAGGTCGACCGGCTGAATCAGAAGCGGTACAGCGCGCTGCGCTTCCGCGGACCGGGTACGGATCTGACCGTGGGTCTGGCCGACGATCACCAGTGGGCCGGTGGCGGCGGCGAGAGCGGCAATGGCGTTTTCTGCAATCCGAACATCCCGACCGAGGAGTGCTTCACCACGCCGCATAAGGACCGCGTCAACGGAACGGTGAGTGCTTCGAAACCGCTATCGCACCAGGGCACATTGATCGAGAACATTCAGGTGCGCTTTGAGAACGGACGCATCGTGGAAGCAAATGCCTCCGCCGGGCAGGATGCGCTGCGCAAGCTGATCTCCGTCGATGAAGGCGCGAGCCGCCTGGGAGAGGTGGCGCTGGTGCCGCACTCGTCGCCGATCGCACAGAGCGGTTTGCTGTTCTGGAACACGCTCTTTGACGAAAACGCCGCAAGCCACATCGCGCTGGGTCAGGCGTACGCCACCTGCATCCGCGAGGGCGAGCACATGGACGAGGCCACGCTGGCAGCAAAGGGCGCGAACACCAGCCTGATCCACGTGGACTGGATGATCGGGTCGGGTGAGGTCGATGTGGACGGCGTGCGCGCCGACGGGTCGAGCGAGCCGCTGATGCGGCAAGGCGAGTGGGCGTAGGCGCGTGAGCCGCGAAACGCGGACCATGCCGACCAGCCGCATGGAGGCGTTCTCCGACGGCGTGATCGCCGTGATCATCACCATCATGGTGCTGGAGCTGCACGTGCCGCACCCGGACGGCTGGCCGGCGCTGCGCGAGATCGCGCCGCGGCTCGCCGTGTACCTGCTCAGCTTCGTGATGATCGGCATCTACTGGCTCAATCACCACGAGCTGCTGAGGCGCGTGGAGCGGGTGCACTACTCCACGCTGCTTGCAAACTTGTTGTTTCTGTTCCTGTCGTCGCTGGTGCCACTCTCGACCGAGTACATCGGCGCGAAGCAGTTCAGTTCGTTCGCGGTAGCGCAATACGCGGTCATCATGCTGTTGACCGGCGCCGGTTTCGGCATTCTGCGTGTGACGCTGCTGAGCGTGCAGCGAGAGAGCGGCAGCATCGAGGAGCGCGACCAGGCAGAGGTCTGGAAGCACCTTGGGTCGCTGCTGCTGTATCTCCTTGCGATTCCCACGGCATATTGGTATCCAATGCTCTCACTTGGCATGAGTGGGGCGGTCACGCTGATCTGGCTGGCGCCATGGTTCGGCACGGCCCGCATGGCGCGTATGCACGCGGCGCACGCATCTTCGTCGAAGCACGAATCGCGGTAGACTCGAACGCGGTCATGAACTCTTCGGTAGCGCTCGCCGGCGTCGGCACGGCACTGGTTACGCCTTTTCTGCAGGACGGCTCGCTCGATCTCGCATCGCTCCGTGCTTTGGTCGAGTGGCAGATCACGAGTGGCATCGCGCTGCTGGTTGCGTGCGGCTCCACCGGTGAAGCGGCGACCCTTTCAGAAGACGAGACGCTTGAGGTAGTGCAGGCGGTCGTGGAAGTCACGGCCGGACGCGTTCCGGTGTTCGCCGGGTGCACGCACAACAACACGGCCGAGGCGGTGCGGCGCGCGAAAGAACTGGCCGCGTTGCCTGGGGTAAGTGGAATCCTGACGGCGAACCCCTACTACAGCAAGCCCAGTCAGCGCGGGCAGTTCCTGCACTTTCAGGCGATTGCGAACGCCGTTGCTCCCGTGCCGGTGCTGCTCTACAACATCCCCGGCCGCACCGCGGCAAACCTGGAACCCGCAACGGTGCTGCAGCTTGCGGAGGGATGCCCGAACATCATCGGCGTGAAGGAATCGAGCGGCAGCATGCAGCAGATTACGGATCTGATCGCGCGCGCGCCTGCAGGCTTGCACGTACTCGCCGGTGATGATTATCTGGCCTTGCCGGTGCTCGCTGCGGGCGGCGTGGGCGTCGTCTCGGTTGCGTCCAATGTGGCGCCCACACAGGTGGTTCGCATGTTGCAGAGCGCCGTCGAAGGCGATTGGAAGACGGCTCATGGGCTCGGCCGGCAGCTGGCGGCGCTCACCTCTGCGTTGTTTCGCGAGCCAAATCCCTGCCCCGCGAAATCACTCTTGGTTAGCCTGGGCCGTATCGAAACGGACGCAGTGCGGCTGCCGATGGTGCCGGTCACCGATCCGCTTCGCGATGAACTAAAGCGGCTTGCGGCCGAGTTGAATCTCGAGTAGCTGTTCTGAACCCTCCTGCTGCACCGGCAGCGAAGCGAACCAGTCCGCGTAAGGCGTGTTTCGTGCCATGTGGCGGTTGTAGTCGGGCGCGGCGTCCGTCCACCATGGAACGCCACGCTCGCCCAGCGCGTGCTTCGCCGCGTTCACGCGCTGCCTTGCTTGTTCGCGCGCGCCGCGATCGCCCGCGCGCATTGCACGTCCCTTTTCGCTGCGCGCCTGCATCAACTCACGGACGAGGCGGCTACGCTCGTCCTCCGACAGCGTCGGGTTGGCGCATCGCCACAAGCGCCCCCGCACCAAGAAATACCGTCCGTCCGGTGTGACCGGTGCCGCCATCATCGGCTCAGATGCCGGACCGGTCCGCACCGGTTGATAAACTTGCGGCATGATCCCAGCTGCAGACGTTTCCGCCGGCTTGCTCCAGAGCCGGATCGAGCACTTCTTCGCGCTTGGCGCGGCCGCCGCGCAGGAACGCGAGGCGCTGGACAGCTTCCACGAGTTGCGTGACGCATTGGAGCGCGGCACGCTGCGATCCGCCGAACCGGACGCGTCCAACGCGACCGGCTGGAAGGTGAATGCCTGGGTCAAGCGCGGCATCCTGCTCGGCTTTCGCCTGGGCGCGCTCACGGAGATGAGCGCAGGGTCGTATGTCGACAAACACACCTATCCCGCGCGCGTTTGGACCGCGGAAGACGGTGTGCGCATCGTCCCGGGTGGATCATCGGTGCGCTCCGGCGCGTTCCTGGCTCGTGGTGTCGTGTGCATGCCGCCGATGTACGTCAACGTCGGTGCCTACGTGGACGAGGGCACGATGATCGACTCGCATGCGCTGGTGGGCAGCTGCGCGCAGATCGGCAGGCGGGTGCACCTGAGCGCGGCCGCACAGATTGGCGGCGTGCTGGAGCCGGTAAACGCCTCGCCCGTCATTATCGAAGACGACGTGCTGGTCGGCGGCAACACCGGCGTGTACGAGGGCACGATCGTTCGCAAAGGCGCGGTGCTGGCCGCGGGCACGATCCTGACGCGCGGGACGCCGGTGTACGACGTGGTGAACGATGCGGTGATTCGCGCGACGTCGGAGACGCCTCTGACGATTCCGGAAGGAGCGGTCGTGGTGCCGGGCTCACGCGCGATTAGCAAGGGCGGCAACCAGGGCCTGAGCGTCTACACACCCATCATCGTGAAGTATCGCGATGACAAAACCGAACTTTCGCTAGCGCTGGAAGACCTGCTGCGCTAGGCTGACCGCACCGCATGGACCTCACACACCCCTGCGTTGCCTAGGCCGTCTTTTCGCTCACTGCTGCGAGTGCGCCGGCCCTGTTTCGGCGACGCCAGAAACTAACCAACAAACCAGCAGAGCCCAGCGCCGCAAGCAAGGCGGTCGGGTTCTCCGGCGAAGAAGTGCAGCCGACCACCGGATCGCCTGCATCTTTCTGCGCCTGCATGATCAGCTGGTTTGCGTCCGCTGGTGAGAACCCGTAGCTCAGCAGGGTGTAGTAGAGCTGGTTCCAGTCGATGTCCAGCAGCATGGCCACGGGCGTGGAACGGGTATGGTCAGCACCCTGTGCCTGCACGACTGGCAAACAGAGCGCGGTCGCCATGCAAGCGAACGTGAGTATGCGTTGAGAGTGTCGCATCTGTCCTAGGGTCCTCAGAGATGCCGCCGGTACGCTGTCACCGCGACGCGAAGGTCTCAAGCGGTGCGAGCCACATCAGACTAGCGCTTGGTCGGAGTTGTGACATACCACGATGGTGGTACGTTTCAGCGGCTGAAAACCCAGCCGAGCAGCGCTGGCGGCGAAGTCCTTTTCATGGGTTGCATCTGCCTTCCTCGTCCACGGAAACAGGTTCCGATGCGCGCCTTGGCGGCCTGTGGGCGCCGGCTCTCCATGACTACGGTGTTACGCTGAAACCGGAATGAGTCTGGAAACATTGAAGATTGTCCCACTGGGCGGCCTGGGCGAGTTCGGCATGAACTGCATGGCCGTGCAGTGGAAGGACGACATCCTCGTCATCGACGCTGGCCTGATGTTCCCCGAGGACGACATGCTCGGCGTGAACATCGTTGTGCCGGACATCAGCTTTCTCTTAGAGAATCGCGACAAGGTCCGTGCCATCCTGCTGACCCACGGGCACGAGGACCACATCGGCGGCCTGCCCTGGATCCTGAGCGAGCTGAACGTGCCGGTGTACGGCACGGAGTTCACGCTGACGCTGGTCGAAGGCAAGCTCGAAGAGCACAAGCTGCTGGACGATGCCGACCTGATCGAGATGCTGCCCGGCTCGAGCTTTGAGCTGGGCCCGTTTCGCATCTCGCCGGTGCGGGTGACGCACTCGCTGGTGGACTGCGTCGCCCTGGCGATTCGAACGCCGGTCGGCACCATTGTGCACACGGGCGATTTCAAAATCGACCTGTCCAGCCCGGACGGTCACCCGTTCGACCTGCAAAGCTTTGCCGAGCTGGGCAAAGAGGGCGTGCTGCTCTTGCTGCAGGACTCGACCAACGTGGACCGTCCGGGGTTCACGCCCGGTGAGCTGGCCGTGCTACCGCGGCTGGATGAGATCTTCGCGCGCACCGAGCGCCGGCTCTTCTTCACCTGCTTTTCGTCGTCGATTCACCGTATCAAGCTGGCCATGGACCTGGCGCACAAGCACGGCCGCAAGGTCGCGCTGATCGGCCGCTCCATGGACAACGCGACGGAGATCGCACAGGAGCTGGGCTACATCGATCCGCCGCCCGGTCTGCTGATTCACAGCGGTCAGTTGAAGGACATGGCGCCCGAGAAGGTGTGTGTGCTGATCAGCGGAACCCAGGGCGAGCCCATGAGCGCGCTGAGCCGCGCCGCCGTAGACAACCACAAGCATGCCCGCATCGAGGCCGGCGACACCGTGGTCTTTTCGTCCCGCGTCATCCCCGGCAATGAGAAGCCGATCTATAACGTGATCGATCACCTGTACCGTCGCAAGGCGCGCGTGATTCACGACGACGGCCGGTCGGGGTTGATTCATGTGAGCGGCCACGCTTCGCAGGAAGAGCTGCGGCTGATGATCAATCTTCTGCGGCCGAAGTACTTTATTCCCGTCCACGGCGACTACCGGCACCTGACGCAACACATTGAAGTCGCAACCGGCACCGGCATTCCCCAGCAGGCCATGCTGGTGGAGGACGGCGAGGTGGTTGAGTTGACTGCCGGAAGCATAAGCAAGACCAGCAAAGTCGCGACCGGACGCGTGCTGATCGATTCCGGTTCGGCGACCGAAGCGGTCGAAGAAATGATCATCCGCGACCGCAAGCACCTGAGCGAGGGCGGCCTGGTGTTGGCCATCATCACGATCGACAAGATGACAGGCCGGCAGCAGGGCTCACCGGAGATCGTGACCCGCGGCTTTGCCGTGAACGAGCAGACCATGACCGCCGAGGCGCGGCAGACGATCGCGCACACCATCGATTCGAGCTCCATCGAGGAGCGCCGCGACTGGATGCTGATCAAGGAAAAGGTACGCTCCGACCTGAAGCGACAGATCCAGAAGAGCACGGGCCGCCGGCCAATGATCATGCCGGTCATCCTGGAAATCTGATCCCTGAGAACTGAGACTTAGACCCGTGCCGCGCCGCTTTCCACGCCCGCGTTCCATCCTGAAGCGCCGGCACCGCGACGTCGGTGTGGCTGCGGCCGGACGGTCGCTCTTTGGCGAACGGCTCGGCGCGCAATACGACCAGGCACGCGAACGCTACGGTAAGGCGCGGGATCGTTACGGCGCAGGCTGGCTTTGGGGCGGCTTCACCGTCTTTGTTCTAGCGTTGCTGCTGCTGTTGTCCTGGCCGTGGATCCACATCCACCTGCAGGCACTTGCAGTGTTGAAGACGGTGAGCGGCGACCCCTTGCCGAAGCCGCTCGCCGCGCTGGCAACCGAGCCGCTGGAGCAACACACGCTGACGATGGATACCGAGGCCGGCCCGGTGCGCGCGCGCCTGTACACACCGGTTCACCACCCGGACGCGCCCGGCCTGATCGTCTTTCACGGCGTGCATCACCTGGGTATGGACGAGCCGCGCCTGATGAGCTTTGCGGCGGCGATGGCGGCGTGTGGTTTGCAGGTGCTCACGCCGGAGCTGCCGGACATCAAGGACTACCGCGTCAGCGAGAGTAGCGTTGGGGTGATCGGCGCTTCGGCCAAGTGGTTTGCCGCGCGGAAGCGTCGTCCGGTGGGTGTGATGGGCCTAAGCTTCAGCGGCGGATTGTCGCTGGTCGCCGCGGCCAACCCGGCGTACCGGCCCAGCATGAAGCTCGTGTTCGCCGTCGGCTCGCAGGGCGCAATGGGTCGCGTCGCCACCTACTACCGGACAGGGGAGGCCGCACGGCCCGACGGCTCCATGGAGCTGTTGCCTGCCCATGAATACGGTCCTCTGGTGCTTGAGTACGAGCATGTCGAGGAGTTCGTACCGACTGGCGATGTGGAACCCGTGCGCAAGGTGTTGCGCGCGCACCTGTACGAGGACAAGGACGCCGAGCGCGCCGCCATGGAGAACCTGTCTCCGCGCCAGCAGGCCGAGGCCGCCGAGCTGACGGATGCAGGCTCCGACGAGGTCCACCGCATGTTGCGCAATAGCGAGTTGCGGCATCGGGCGGAGCTTGCCGGCTTGTCCCCGGAACTGCATCTGGGCGAACTGACTGTGCCCGTGTTCCTTCTGCACGGTGAGGCGGACAACATCATTCCAGCAGCGGAAACGCTGTGGATGGCGAGCGAGCTGCGCGCCACCACGCTGCAGGCGGCGCTGGTAAGCCCTGTGCTGTCACACCTGGACATGGCCAAGGCGCCGAGCGGCCTGGACACGTGGCGGCTCCTCCACTTCATGGCTCTGGTGTTGCGGGCCGCGGAGCGCTGACCTTCGGAGCCACACGGCCTTTCATCGCGTGAAAGAATCGGGCATGGCCTCATCCTTGCCGCTGGTCACCCTTCAACAGATCGAACAGGCGCGCGAGCGCATTGCGGGTGTCGCGGTGCGCACCGGTCTTTACCAGCTCGACCTCCATCACGCGCGCGGGCTCGGCTTTTCCCTGTCGCCGGACCTGCCTTCGATCTGGCTCAAGGCAGAAAACGAACAGCCGATCGGCTCGTTCAAACTGCGCGGTGCCTACAACAAAATTGCGAGCTTGACCGAAGAAGAACTGGCACGTGGTGTCGTTGCGCATTCCAGTGGCAATCACGCGCAGGGCGTGGCTTATGCGGCCAGGGCGCGCGGTGCGAAGGCGACGGTCGTGATGCCGGAAGTCGCGCCGCGGATCAAGCGCGACGCGACGGCCAGCTACGGAGCCGAAATCGTCCTGGTCGGTTCCGCGAGCACGGAGCGTATCGCGACCGCCGACCGCATTGTGCGCGAGACCGGTGCGGTACTGGTACCGCCCTATGATGACGACCTGATCATCGCCGGCCAGGGTACTTGCGGGCTCGAGATTCTGGAGCAGCTGCCCGAGGTCGACCTGGTACTGAGCCCGGTCAGCGGCGGCGGTCTGCTGAGCGGCATTGCGACGGCGATCAAGTCGTCCCGCAGCGAGGTACGCGTCTGGGGTGCCTAGCCAGAGTTGGCCGGCGATGCCGCCGAGAGCTTCCGCCGTCGCGAGATCGTGGAGTGGCCGGGCTCACAAACATCGAAGACCATCGCCGACGGCCTGCGCACGCAGAGCCTGGCACAGCGCACCTACAATCACATCGTCCAGTATGTCGACGGCATTCTTACTGTCACGGAGGACGAGATTCTCGAAGCAACGCGGCTACTGCTGACCTCGGCAAATCTGGTCGCCGAACCCAGTGGTGCGGTGACGCTGGCGGCGGTGCTCTTCCATGCCGACGAGTTACCGAAGGCGCACAACGTGGTGTGCGTGGTGAGCGGTGGCAACATCGACCCGGCGCTTCGTCAGGAGTTGATCGAAGCCGAGTCGTAGCGTCTTCCGGCAGAACCCATCGATCGTGTCATCCTGAGGATCGCAGCGATGAAGGACTTGTTTTCCGCCCGAACGGGCACTGCCGCTACAAGCCGTAAGCAGGTCCTGCGCTTCGCTCAGGATGACAATGCCGTAGCTCATCGTGTCTAAGGAATACCTATGCGTTCCATGTATTGCATCGTTCTTACGTCTCTCCTGTCTTCCTCCATTGCCGCGTCTGCACAATCGAAAACTCAGCACGCCGGCGAACGCGCAACCGTTCTGCACACGGCCGTGGTGTACGTCGATCCCGACGCGAACTCGCAAAAAGTGAGCGAGGTTACGCCAGGGCACGAGATCGTGATCGTCGACCGGTCGGGGCCGTGGGTCAAGGTGTTCGCGAACACGGACGTGGAGGAGCGCAACACCGACGATGAGCCCGAGTTCGCCGAGAACGAAAACGCCGTGCCGCGCTCGGGCTGGATCCGCAACAAGGGCGTGGTGAGCAACACAACAGCGCATGGCGACGTGCTGCTGTACGGTGCCGCCGCAAGTGCTGAGGCCGAGGCCGGCGAGCCGCATGCGCCGAAGATCGCTGCCGGCTCCGCGCACTTGCTGTATCGCCGCGCGGCGGAGTATTTCCCGACTTCACCCCTTGCAGGCGAGAGCGCCTGGCGCTCTGCCGATATCCGCTGGCAAGAGGAGAAATTCGATGCGCGCACGCTGCCGAGCTATACCGATCCCGACCCGAACAACCGGCCAAAGCTTTACCAGGACGCCCTGCGCAAAGTAGTCAAGCAGCAGGCAGGCACGAAGTATGCCGCCCTTGCGGCGTATGACCTGCTCGATGCGAAACTGTGCGGCGACTGGCAGGGCTTGCCGAAGTGCCCCGCGCTGGAAAGCGAGGTGTATGAAAAGTATGCGAGCGGCTTCCCGGACGGGCCCAAGACCGCCGAGGCGTTGTGGAACGCAACCTACCGGCAGGGCGTGCTGGTGACCATGTACGGCGCGGAGGACAACACCAAGAAGGCCGACGCCGCCGCGCAGCATGCGCACGCTCTGCGCGACCAGATGGTTGCCAGGTTCCCCGCGAACGACTACACGGCACGCGCGCAGGCTCTGATATACAGAGTGGAGCAAGGCATCGCGAATTACGGCACAGACCGCGACTGAATCACGCGGCGCGTGCTCTTCCCGCGCGGCCAGCCGCGAACCCGTTCGCCCAATCCGTTCGCAGTGGAGCGCGCTTGAACCAGTATTTGCTGTCCGTCGTTTTCGGCATCGTTGAAGGCCTTACCGAATTCCTGCCTGTCAGTTCGACCGCGCACCTGCGGATCACGGAAGCGCTCTTGCATGTGCCGCTGGACGATCCGTACTGGAAGATGTACACGATCGTGATCCAACTGGGCGCGATCCTGGCGCTGCTGCTGCTGTTCCTTGGCCGCATCATGCGCTTCTTTCGAACTTTTCCGCAGGGCGAGCGTGGCGAGAAGACGTGGCTTACGCACCCGCTGACGTTGACTACGGTGGCTTTTGTCTGCACCGCCATTCCGGCAAAGCTGCTCACCAAGGTGGTTGGCGAGAACCTGGAAAACCTGACGGTGATGGCATTGGCGCTGCTGATCGGCGGCGTGGTGATGTGGGCGGTGGACGCGTGGGCTTCGCGGCGCGAGGCGCGGACGACGCATGTAGAGGACATGACGCTGGGGCAATCCATCTGGATCGGATGTTGCCAGGTGCTGAGCGCCGTGGTCCCGGGTACGTCAAGGTCGATGAGCACGATCGCGGCGGCGCAGCTTGCGGGCACCGACCGGGCGACAGCGCTTGAGTTTTCATTTCTGCTGTCGATTCCCACGATGATCGTGGCGACCGGCTACGCCCTGCTGAAGGCATTACATCCGTCACAAGAGGTGGGCGCGGAAGCGCTGGCGCCGCTGACCATGGGACCGGAGCGCTGGCTGGTCCTCATCATCGGGACGGCAGTCTCATTCATCGTCGCATATGTGGTGGTGGGATGGTTCCTGAACTGGGTCCGCCGGCGCGGCTTCACGGTCTTCGCGGTCTACCGCATCATTCTCGGGACGGCGCTGCTGTTATGGCTGCACGGACATAAGTTCTAAGGGGAGTGAAATGCAGGATCGGCTAATCGGGTTCGCCATGATCACGGATGCAGAGCGGGCGCGTGCTTTCTATGTGAACACGCTTGGACTCGAGTTCCTGGAGGATGACGGCTTTGCCGTGGTGCTCCGCTCCGGGGAAAACATGGTGCGGCTGCCCAAGGTACCCAGCTTTTCGCCGCTTCCCTCCACGGTGCTGGGCTGGGAATGCGCCGACATCGCGGCGCGGGTGCACGACCTGGCGGCAGCCGGTGTGGAGTTTCTTCGCTACGAATGGATGCAGCAGGATGAGCTTGGCATCTGGACACCCCCGAACGGTGACAAGATCGCGTGGTTTCAGGATCCGGACGGCAATGTGTTGTCGCTCTCGCAGCACGTGAAACCCTAGCTTGACCGGCGCGCGTAAACCCACGCCCAGGCAATCAGCACGAACTGCAGAGGCAGGCGTGCGATCAGCGCCCAATGCGGAATGCTGGCGAAGCGATCTGTCGCATGCCGCAGCATGAAGATGTGCACATCAAAATAGCCGAGCAGCATCAGGACGATGCCGATGGCAGCGGCGCGCCGTGTTTGGGGCACGAGCAGGCCGAGGCCGACGGCAATTTCGGCGATGCCGGTGGCGACGACCCAGAAAGACAGATGCGTATAGTGGTCCGGCATGATCGCGAGATACATGCGCGGATGCCACAGGTGGTTGAGACCGGCCGACGTGTAGAGAAGCGCCTGCAGGTAAAGGCTGATGCGATCAAACTTCCTGGACATGCGGTGAGAGTATTCGAAGCAAAGAAAGCCTCGCCGCAAGGCGAGGCTTTCATCCGCAAAAACCGCGCTTCAAGCGGCCCGGTGCGGAGGTTGTTTCCCGGCACGGTTGCGGTCGGGGAACCCTGATGAACTACGACTTGCGGCTGTCGCGCGCTGCCTTCACGTAATCGTGCGAAGTCTGAATGTGAGCGGCCTGGGTGCTGAGCAGTTGGTGAACAGGGAGAGGCAGCTCCAGCTTGAGCGCATCCGCATAAGCCTTCTTGATGGTGTCTTCCCCACTTTCGGCCGACTCCAACAGGGTATGGTCACCCCCGCCGAGCTTCGCCTTCAGATCGCCCCAAGTGCGATGCAGCGAGCCGGCAACGCTGCCGGACGCCTTGACATCCTTCACGCCTTCCTTGTGCAGCGTGTCTTCAAGGTCGCCGCGGAAGGAGGCTCGCTTCAGGCTCTCCGCAAGGAAAAACTTTTTCAGCGTGTCGTCCTTGATGTGATCACCGATGTCCTGAAAACCCGCTTGGCTGTCGACCAGTGTCTTAATCAGCCCCAGAAGGGTGTCTTCCGTTTCCTTCAGTATCTCTGCCATCGTGCTTTCCTTTCGGTTCCGGCACCGCGCCGGGTTGCAGCGCAAGCCGCTGCGAAGATTTTTGAAGTGCCCTTAGGGGCATTCGAATGTGTAGAGCGGTGGGACAGGCGGTCCGCCGGCTGACGCGATTCTCCTTTGCCGGCGGCAAGCGGAGGAAATCGCGAAAACCCGCGCCCGCCTGCCCTTCTCGCTTTTCTAAGGACCCGCGGCGCTGGGCCTGCCGGGCGTGTTCTGGAGCATAGGAAGCACCGCTCTGGAAACGGGTTGCTCGCGTGGTTCCCCGCAAAGATTGCCGTCCTTCGCCAGTTCTTCTCCGGTGAGAATTGTGGTGTGATGCGCAGCGTGTCCCCGCCTGGGAGTACGCGGTGGCGTCACAGGAGGAACCTGAGACGATGCGACCACTCCGGCTGGAAAGCACACCGACCCGCCATCGCCGCGTGAACGAGGTACTGGGCATGGCCGTTCTGGTTGTGGGCGTGCTGCTCTTGCTGGCACTGGTCAGCTATCAGCCTGGGGACCCATCGCTGAATACGCTGGCAGCGGCCGGCACCACGGGTGCGCCGCGGGTGAGCAACTGGGCGGGGCGGCTGGGCGCGAGCCTGAGCGATGTGCTGCTGCAGCTGTTGGG
>CAXUEG010000021.1:0-1752 GCA_964249935.1 uncultured Terriglobus sp. | reverse complement strand
GTGTAGCGGCGTTTGCGCTGCCGCTGCTGGTGGGGCGGCTCGGCGTGTGCTGGATCCGTTCGCGGGCGCAGGGTTCGCCGCTGGCACGGACCATCGGCCTGCTGCTTTGGCTGGGTGCTGCGCCAGTGGCCCTGGCGCTACTGCCGGGGGCGTGGCGCTACAAGGGGGCGCTGCCGCTGGGCGGCGTGCTGGGTACGGTGCTGGCGCACTTGTTGCTGCTGGTGCTGGCATACCCCGGGGCGTGCGTGGTGGCGGGGCTGCTGGTGGTGATTGCGGCATACCTCTCGACTACGTTCACGTTCAACACGGCGCAGGAGTGGGCCACCGAGCGGGTGGGCGTGGTCAGCCGGCTGCGCAATGGTTTCCAGAGCTGGCGCAATCGCCGATCGGATGCGGCGGAGGAACGCTCGGAAACGCGCCGGGAACGCGAGTTTGCCAGGCAGCAGGCGGCAGAGCAAAAGTCCGAGGCAGCGCGGCGCGCCGCCGAGAATGGCTCGCTGCTGGGCGGTCTGTTTGCCAAGTGGGGATTCTGGCGGAAGGGTATACGTGCGGATCGGAGCGCGGCGGGACGCGATCAGCCGGTTTCGCGGAGCCTGTTTTCACAGATGCCCCGGACGGATGTGGACGCGGGTCCGGCACCCGATTTTGCACCATTGCCCGCTCATCTGCAGCAGGCTGCCGATTCGCAGCTGCAGGCAGAGCTGGCCGACCACGCCGAAGGGCCGACGCAGGTGGGATTCGAGGATTGGAACGCGCCTGAGCCGGCACCGCACCCGGAGTCTCCTTTTGCATGGCTTCAAGCGTCCGCTCTCGCGGAGCAAAGGCCCGAAGCGCCGCGGGGCGAAGTGGTGCCGTTTCCGGCGCCGCGCAAAGCTGCGCCGATGCCCGTGGCCGAGCCCGAACCGGAGCCGGCCGCGGCGCAAGGCATCTCTTTCGGCAGGCGGGCGGATGAAAACCTGCAGCCCGTGACCATGACGGCGAAGAGCGTGCGCGGCTACAAGCTGCCGCCGTCTTCCCTGCTCTACCGCAACGAGGAGCACGCTTCGATCCGCGAGGATGCACTGCGTGACGAGGCGCGCGTCCTGGTGGAAAAATGCGGCGAATTCGGTGTGGACGGCCAGGTGACGCAGATCAACCCCGGGCCGGTCGTCACTACATTTGAGTTCCGGCCGGACGCCGGCGTGAAGTACTCGCGCGTGACCGGGCTGGCGGACGACCTGTGCCTGGCGATGGCAGCGGAGTCGATCCTGATCGAGCGCATGGCGGGCAAGTCGACCGTGGGCATCCAGGTGCCGAACAGCGAGCGCGAGACGATCTGGCTGCGCGACATAGTGGAGAGCGAGGGCTTCGCCAACTCGAAGAGCAAGGTCGAGATGGCGATGGGCAAGGACATCAACGGGCGCATTGTGACGGCGAACCTGGCTGCCATGCCCCACGTGCTGATCGCAGGTTCGACCGGTTCAGGCAAGTCGGTGGCGATCAACGCGATGATCATGAGCGTTCTGTTCAAGGCAACGCCGGAGCAGGTGCGCATGATTCTGGTCGATCCGAAGCGCGTGGAACTGGGGATGTACGAGGGCATTCCGCACCTGTTTACGCCGATCATCACAGAGGCGAAGCTGGCGGCGAATGCGCTGCGCAATGCGGTGCGCGAGATGGAGCGGCGACTGAAGCTGCTGGCGAGCCACCATGTGCGGAACATCGACCAGTACAACAAGATGGTCGAGAACGCGACGGCAGATATGTTTGAAG
>CAXUEG010000020.1:16262-21712 GCA_964249935.1 uncultured Terriglobus sp. | reverse complement strand
GTCACGTCGGACCAGCAGGGTGCCGGAGAGCATCCTTCCAGTAACGATTTCGTAATTACGCCGGACCAGGGATAACAACGCAAGACGCAACAAAAGGCGATCCTCAAGATCGCCTTTTGTTGCTCTTCACTTGAATCGACACTTTGGTAGCGATATCGGGGCTCGAACCCGAACTCTTCGCCTTGAGAGGGCGACGTGTTAACCAGTTACACCATATCGCCGTAGTGGCAGCAGTCTCAGTATACGGAAGCAGAGTTCCGCTTTCAAGCCTGCCAGCGTTTGGCCGATGCGTGGCCGTCAGATGCCCAGCCGCTTCACCTCGTCGTTATAGTACTTCCGGTACAGGATGTCCCACTCCTGGGAGCCTTCCGGAATGATGCGCTGCTGCGACTGAATCTTCTGGCGCGCTGCGGCGTCGATGCGGGTCTCCTCCGTGAAGAGTTGTTCCAGAATGCGGCGTGCATCCTGTCGCAAGGTATTGCGGTCCTCAAGAAACTCCGCCTCGTCAGTTTCGGCCAGCGTGTCGGCGATCACGTGGGCGAGTTTGTTCACCTTGTCCCGAGAGACGCGCACTAGAGCACCGCCTTGTATTGCTGCACCAGCCGCATTTTGATCTTCTTGAACATTTCCGGGTAGCTGGCGCCGCTGCGAAGCATGTCATCCTGAATGCTCTCCAGAATCAGGCGCGCTTCATCGTTGATGCGATCCTCCAGGGAGAGTTCGTCGAGCAAACCCTGGTACACGCGTTCGTTGAGCACGGCCGGCTTGTCGGTGCGCACCATCTTCGCCTCGGCAAGGCGGCGCACGACCTGGCGTGAAAGATAGCCGATATATTCTTTGGAAAAGAGCATGAACGGAGTTCATCCTACCATGCACGCCTGCCCTTTTCCGGCTATGAACCAGTGTGTGTCTGCGGTGAGACAATAGCCTTTATGCAAGCTGACGACCTCCACTCTCTGAAAGACGACATGATTGCCTTCGTGGCCGGCAATGGTTTGCGGCGCTTCAACGCGTATGTGCCGGAGGACGTGCCGTCGATCATCTTCGAGGAGGAAACCGCGGACAGCTGGAAGGATTTTGTCGAGCACGCGAAAGCCAGCGGTGCCCAGTTTGTGACGATGTCAGACGTGGTGCTGGAAAAGGATGACCTGGAGTTGCTGATGGAGCAGATGCGCGCACAGAACTTCCCGGACGACGACAGCCCCGAGATGGAAGACGCGCACCAACTCGCCAAGCATGTTGGCAAGATCGGCTACCTGCAGCTTGGATTCGCCCATCAGGGCGTCGTGTTCCTCTACGAGACGGCGACCGACTGGTACGACCGTTACCAGCAGTGGATGGAAGCCATGACCGAGTTGGGCACGATCCACATCGAAAGTGGCGACGACGCGGACGCCTAGCGTGACCGCCGCTCCCCACTGGGCGATGCTGCCCTCCTCTCATCATGCAATCCGATCGGGCCTGCGATGACCGCCTGCTCCGGACGTAGCTGGACGTTGCCGGTCATCGATGAGGCTGGCGTGAAGGCACTTCAGCAGGCTACGGCGCTGCCCGATGTGGTGGCGCGCCTTCTCTGGTCGCGTGGCATACGAAGTGCGCACGAAGCCGCCCAGTTCTTGGAGCCGTCCGTTGAGCAAATGCACGACCCCTCCCTGCTCTGCGGTATGTTGCCGGCCGTGGAACGCATTGTGCAAGCGGTACGCTGCGGCGAGCCGATCCTGATCTACGGTGACTACGACGTGGACGGTACGCTCGCGACTGTGCTGCTGAAGACGGCCATCGACCGCATCACGCCCAAAGGGTCTCCATCGCTGGTGCGGTATCACATTCCCCACCGCATCCGCGAGGGCTATGGTGTGCAAGCATCCGTGCTCGCAACAGCGGTCACGGAAGGCGTACGTCTGGTGATCAGCGTCGATACGGGTATTCGTGCGTTTGCTGCCGCGGAGGAAGCGGCGTCGCTGGGACTTGACCTGATCGTGACGGACCATCACCTGCCAGAGACGCGTGGCGTACCGCAGGCGGTCGCGGTGATCAATCCCAACCAGGCGGGCTGCACGTACCCGGAGAAGTACCTATGCGGCGCCGCGGTCGCATGGAAGCTGGCCGAGGCGCTGCTGCATGCCGCACAAGACGGTGCGCCGGGTCTGCACCCGGTGGAGCCCGCGGGATTGCAAAAGCTTAAGCGCTCATTGCTGAAGCTGGTCGCGATCGCAACGGTGGCGGACGCAGTTCCGCTCCTGGGCGAGAACCGCGCGATCGTCGCCCTGGGATTGACCGAGCTGCAGGACGTTCGCCAACCGGGGTTGCGCGCTTTA
The DNA here is from genome assembly GCA_964249935.1 of uncultured Terriglobus sp. Taxonomy (GTDB): domain Bacteria; phylum Acidobacteriota; class Terriglobia; order Terriglobales; family Acidobacteriaceae; genus Terriglobus. Next base: position 19,394 of record CAXUEG010000020.1, on the reverse strand, counting down.
ATGCGGCTGGCCCGGGTGGGCAGCGCCGGCCGAGCGCCGCTGGCATCAGACATTGCGTTTCGCGTCGCCCCGCGAATCAACGCAGCCGGACGCATGGACGTAGCCAGTGATGTTGTGCGACTGCTGCTGACGCGCGATGCGGCGGAAGCGGAGGCGCTGGCGGCCAAGCTACACGCCCTGAACGATGAACGCCGAAACGTGGAATCGGCGGTGCTGCTGGAACTTCAGCAGAACATCGAGGTTCTGCTCGCAGATGCGGAGGCGAGTGCGCCGGATATCTTCGTCCTGGACGGCAACGGGTGGCACCGCGGCGTGATTGGCATCCTCGCCTCGCGCGTCGTGGACCGCACAAACCGTCCGGCGCTGGTGATCACACACCATGAGGGCGCGGCGCACGGTTCAGGGCGCTCGGTCGCGGGTTTCCACCTGTTGGACGCGATCACCACGGCGCATGCGCAGCACCAAGCGGAAGAACAGGAAGATCTATTCGTTCGCTTTGGCGGGCACGCGCATGCGGTTGGCTTCTCGCTCGCCTCAGGGCAGGTTCCCGCGCTGCGACGTCGCATGCTCGCGCTCGCGAGTGAGCGGACGGGTGTCGCATCGGCGTCGACTGTCGCCCGCGCTGACACCGAACTTCCGCTGCACCTGGCAAGCCACGAGATCTGGCAACGGCTATGCAGGCTTCAGCCGTTCGGCAATGGCAACGAGGAACCCGTGTTCCTGGCCTGCGGCCTTCGTGTGGTGGACCTCAGGATCCTTAAGGAGCGCCACCTAAAGCTGCGTGTGCAGCCGGCCGAAGGACCTGAAATGGACTGCCTCTGCTGGGCGCGGTCATTCGAGTGGCCGCTGCGAGTCTCGGAAATTGGAGTGGCGGCAAGCACAAAGATCGACCTGCTTTATCAGCTGCGCTGGAACGAACGGCCTGACTTCGGCGGTCTAGAAATCCACGTTTGCGATCTGCGGTTGAGTGCGTAACCGGGCTCGTTACCCCTGCTGACCAAAGTTTAAGAAGCCCTTTCGGCCAAAGCACGTCCTATATACTGACCTGACGCGAAGACGCATGCCCACCGCAACTTCCAGCTCTGCCTTACGGCGCACCCTTGTCATTGTCGGCATTCTGATCCTGCTGATCGCAGCGGTCCTCTGGATCCGTCGTGCGACGCGGGAAGTGGTGTACGTGCGAACAGCGAGGGCGGCCGAGGGCCAGATCGTGAGTTCGATTTCCAACATCGGCAAGGTGAAGCCGGTGCAGCTTTTTCAGGCGCATGCGGCAGAACCAGGTCAGGTGCAGAATGTCTACGTCCACGTAGGGCAGGTCGTGCCGGCAAACACGCTGCTGCTGAAAATGGACGTTTCGGACGCTGAGACGAAGATTGCTTCCGCCAGGGAGGCGATTGCGACGGCCAGTGCGGCGCAAAGCGATGTGCAGCAGGGCGGGTCACAGGAGGAAAGGCTTGCACTTTCCGGTGACCTGGCGCGTGGGCGCCTGCAGGTAGATCAGGCCAGGCAGGACCTGGCTTCACTGCAGCAGTTGCAGGCGCGGGGAGCGGCTTCGGCCAACGAGGTCGCTGCATCCAGACAACGGTTACTCACGGCACAAAGCTCGCTGACATCCCTTCAGCAGCGACAAACGCAGCGCTACGCACCCACAGACCGGGCCCGCGTTGCCGCCCAGGTTGCGCAGGGACAGACTAGTTTGGTAGCGGCGCAGAGCGAACTGCAGAGCAGCGTGGTGCGCGTACCGTTCGCCGGAACGGTGTTCTCATTGCCCGTCCGGCAGTATGACTATGTCTCCGCAGGCGAGGAGTTGGTACAGGTTGCGGACCTGACCCGAATGCAGGTGCTGGCCTACTTCGACGAGCCGGAGATCGGGAAACTACGCCTGAACGAAGCCGTGACCATCACGTGGGATGCACGGCCGGGTAAGCAGTGGCACGGCCACATCTTGCAGGTGCCCACGACAGTAAAAGAGTACGGAACGCGTAATGTCGGTGAGTGCCTGATCAGCATCGACGACGCCACAGGCGACTTGTTGCCCAACACCAATGTGACCGCCCGTGTAACAACGCAGGAGATTTATCACGTCCTGACGATTCCGCGTGAGGCATTGCGGACCCAGGGCTCACAAAATTTTGTATATGTCCTGCGTGATGGCAAGCTTCACAAGACTGCGGTCGACGTTGGCGCGCTGAACTTGCAAACTGTTCAGATTACGGGCGGCATGGCGCCGGGCACGGTGCTTGCACTGAATACGACCAGCAGCGTTGACCTGTCGGACGGGCTTGCCGTGCAGGAGGCGAAGTGAACCGGCTGCTCCGGGCCGTCATTTGCATAGCTCTCCTGCCCGGCGCGGCATCCTTGAGCGCGGCAGCGCAGGGACTTGCGGCGGCACGTTCTCTGGCTCATCGGGGGCAAGTCGATGCGGCAATCGCGGAAGTCCACCAGGTGACCTCTGCCATGCCTCACAACGCAGAAGCAGAGGAGTTACTCTGCAAGCTGCACAGCAGCATCGACCAGTTCGACGAGGCGATAGCGGCCTGCGAAGCCGCTCACAACGCACAACCCGCCAACGCGGCTTACACCCTGGAACTGGCGCGGGCCTACGGTGCCAAGGCGGACCACGCGGGCGCGTTCACCGGGATGCGCATGGTCGGCCGCATCCGCGACAACTTCGAAGCGGCGGCGCGTCAGGATCCGAAGAATGTAGATGCGCTGAGCGATCTCGGCGAATTCTACGTCAACGCTCCGGGGCTGGTGGGTGGTGGCTTGGATCGTGCCCGTCAGCTGGTAACGCAACTCGGACCACTGTCGCCCGCACGGGCTGCCCGGCTTGAGGGCATGATCGCTGCAAAGGCTGGTGATACCTCGGCTGCGGACGCGGCATATGCTCGTGAGCTTGCGGTGCAACACTCGGCTGAGGCGTATGTGGACCTGGCGAACTATAACCGGAAACGCAAACTGTTTGACCCAGCCGAACAGAACGCGGTGCTCGCGATCGAAAAGGACGGAGCTCGCGGCCCGGACAGCATCGATGCCGCACGCTTGCTCATCGACATCAAGCTAATCAGCGCCGCGGCGGAGAAAGCCTTGCGTGGCTATCTGGCGCACGAGCAGGTTGCTGCAGTTGCGCAG